>VGTJ01000109.1 GCA_016874775.1 Deltaproteobacteria bacterium | reverse complement strand
GAAGCCTATGATGAACACCTGCGTCAACGCACCCTTCGCCACCTCAAACGGACCGCCGCCCGGTTGGGGTTCACGCTCCTCCCCCAGCCCGTCTCGGCCTGAGAGTGTGTTTCTGAGCAGTGAAGCGCGGAATCCCTCCGAGAGACCCTTCGTTGCACTCAGGGTGACAGCGCGAGTGTACCAATCTTTCATGGTCCGATTTAGCTTTACACTTTTTGCCCACGCTCTATGACCGGTGCGACACGGTTGATCCATTCCATGCCTTTGCCATCGGCAATTTCCGTTCCCATGCGTTGCGAAAAGACGATTACGCGCTCAGCCCCAGCATCACGATAGCGTTTGAGATCATCAGTCGATGGGCCATTCTCAGACGGTTCGACAATCGCCGTGCACTGCAGGCTGTCGGGGTTGCGTCCCGCTTCTCGGGCGAGTCGGCGGATCTCAGTCATATCTTTCTTGAACTCCTCGGCGCTATGAACCAGCGGGAGCCAGCCGTCGTACGTCCGGGCCACTCGCTCTAACGCTTTCGGCCCGTGGGCACCGAGTAAAATCGGTGGTCCGTTCTTTTGCACCGGTTTGGGCTCACAGCGTACCGCTGGAAAGCGCACGGTCTCGCCTTCGTAACTGGCTTCGGTCTTGGTCCACAGCACTCGCATCGCTTCCACCATTTCGCGCATTCGCTTCCACCGCAAGTGAAAACTCACGCCCATGACTTCCGTTTCTTCGCGTAACCATCCTGCCCCGGCGCCAATAATGACGCGCCCACCTGAATAGAGGTCAAGACTGGCTATGACTTTTGCCGTCATCATCGGCTCACGCTCCGGTAGCAAGCAGATTCCCGTGCCGAGCTTGATTTTCTTTGTCACTGTCGCTGCCACGGTGAGGGCAATGAATGGGTCAGCCCAGCGGTTATAGTGTTCGGGCAGTTTGCCATCGCCAATGGGGAAGGGGGTCTTGTGGCCAACCGGAATCACAGGATGTTCCGGAATCCAGAGCGAGTCAAAGCCTAACGACTCGACTTTGCGAGCGTACTCAGCCAGGTCACCGCTCTGCGCGGTTGCGGTCATCAGAATACCAATGTTCATATGGTCCTCCTTCTACGGATCACGCACGGGTGCGTAAATAATTCACTTTTAGTGATTCGTTCGTGCAGGTGCACGCCCTGCTCCAGCTAAATCAAACCACACGAGAGTGGTACACTCTGGGTTGTCACCGGAGCGACCGTAGCGTACGCCATGCGCACGGGAAGCAAAGCTGGCACGTGCAGCGTGCGCACAGCGCACGCTACCCCAGTTGAGAGGAATAGCCGAAGCCAGGCCACCCTTCGACAAGCTCAGGGTGTACGGGGTAGCGTCGTGTTCGTATCCCCGTTCGCGTTGACGTCTTGAGCTTAGTCGGAGGATCGAAGTATGAGCAGCGCACGTCGACAACCAATTCAAGAAGCCTCTATTCTCCTTCACCACTCCGGCCCCTGGCCACTGAGACTCGGCATGCCAGAGTGCGCCCACAGTCCACCATCAGCAACAATAAAGGCACCGGTGATAAACGAGGCTTCATCCGATGCTAGGAATAACGCGACATTGGCGATTTCTTGCGGCTCGCCATAGCGTCCCATGGGAATAGCCTCCTTGATACGCGCAAATGTCTCTGGGTGGCTTTGCCCCAGGCGTTGCAACGGTGGTGTCAGAATCGGTCCTGGACAAATGGCATTACAACGAATGCCTTTGCGGGCATACTCAATGCCAGTGACCCGCGAAATGTTCACCACGCCAGCTTTGACGGCGTTGTACACACCAAGTGTGTAGTCTCCGGCTAACCCCGAAACTGAAGCGGTATTGATGATGGCGCCTTTGCCTTGTTTGAGCATCGGCTGCAATGCCATCTTGATGGCATACCAATAACCGGTCAGGCTGATGTCCAGCGTCTTTTTCCATCCCTCAAGTGTGAGATCGCCAATTCGTCCAACAACCGTGAACAAGGCGTTGTTATGAAGAATATCGAGACGACCAAAGCGATAGGTCGCAAAGGCAATCATTTGTTCGATGTCTGTAGTGTTACCGACATCGGCGTGAAAGTATTCGGCGCGGCCACCAGCGCGTCGGATGTCTTCGACCACGCGTTGACCATTGGTATCGTCGATATCGGTCACGACGACAGTCGCCCCTTCGCGCGCAAACGTTCTGGCTGTGGCTTCACCAATGCCCGAACCCGCACCAGTAATGAGAGCAATCTTGTCCGGCAATCGCATCACGTCCTCCTCGTTGCCAACCGCGCGCACACGACTATTGCAACACACATCCCTCATATCCATTGGCTGCCACTTCGGCACACTTTTTTCGATAGGCGGGGACAGTGTTGGCGTAGAGCAAAAATACACGTTTCTTTCCTGGGATGTTCGCACCGACAAACCAAGAGTTTCCTGAAGCAAAGAGTGACTTCTCTGCCAGTTGCGCTGCGTGGTCTACCCATGCCTCTTCGGCCTCTGGGGTCGGCGCAATGCGTTGATAGCCCTTCTCGCGCACGTGGCGAATACAGTCGGTAATCCATTCGACAATCATCTCGGCAGCGACAGGATAGTTGCCGAACGCCGTACTGATAGCAAGGAAAAGATTCGGGAAATTGGCGATTTGCAGCCCAAGAAAGGTTTTCGGTCCGTCAGCCCATTTGTCCTTGATCGTTTGTCCGCCGAGGCCGCGAATATCGATCTGTGTCATCGCTCCGGTGAACGCATCAAAGCCTGTCGCATAAATGATGACATCAAACTCGTACTCCTTATCACTTGTCTTGATTCCTGTGGGAGTGATGCACTCGATCGGGGTCTCTTTAATATCCACGAGCATGACGTTGTCACGATTGTACGCTTCGTAATAGTCGGTCTCTAAGGGAATGCGTTTGGCGCCGAAGGGATGATCCTTAGGCACTAGCTTTTCTGCAACTACCGGGTCTTTGACTCGGGCGCGGATCTTGTTACGCACGAACTCAGCAAAGTCTTCGTTGGCTTCTTTATTCGTCATAATGTCGCGGAAATTGGCCAACCATTTTGAGAATCCGGGTTGCGCCCACAATCGTTCATACTGGACGAGTCGCTCGTCTTTTGAGACCTCTAGGGCTTTGCGTGGGTCAAAGTCGTGGGTAAACCCGGTCGCGGTTTCGCGGCACTTTTTGTGAATCTTTTCGTACGAGGCTTTCCACTGACGTTGGGTTTCCTCGGACACCAGTCCGTTCCGCAATGGCGCGCAGTAATTGGCGGTACGTTGGAAGACGGTGAGGTGGCCACATTCTCTGGCCACGATTGGGATGAGCTGTACAGCCGTAGCGCCGGTACCGATGCACGCCACGCGCTTGCCAGCGAAGTGGGCTTTCTCCTTTGGCCAGCGCGAGGTGTGATAGGACTCGCCTTTGAAGCTCTCGATCCCAGCAAAGGGAGGGGTATAGCGGGCAGTTAAGACGCCCACCGCAGCGATAAGAAACTGCGCGCGTGCCCGTTGGCCACTTTCTAACTGAATCGCCCAGCGATTGGTCTTTTCATTGAAGACGGCTGAGGTAACCCGAGAATTGAGCTGAATATTGGGTCGGAGATTGAACTTGTCGGCTACATAATTCAGGTAGCGTTCATTTTCCGGTTGGCCGGAGAAATGCTCCTTCCAGTCCCATTCCTGTAACAGTTCTTTGGACCACGAGTAGCCGTACGTTTCGCTCTCAGAATCGAAACGGCACCCTGGATAGCGGTTCCAGTACCAGGTGCCGCCCACGCCGCCAGCGTCATCGTAGAGCCGGACTGAAAGCCCTAACTCGCGGAGACGATACAATTGATACAAGCCAGACACGCCGGCACCGATCACAATCACGTCAAATTCTTCGACGGTGCCATTCGCCGCTGTCGGTGCGGTCGGTGATATATTTGCCATGTTGATGCTCCTGTGACTGTAGAAAGA
Organism: Deltaproteobacteria bacterium; assembly: GCA_016874775.1. Taxonomy (NCBI): domain Bacteria; kingdom Pseudomonadati; phylum Myxococcota; class Myxococcia; species Deltaproteobacteria bacterium. The sequence goes on along the minus strand of VGTJ01000109.1, from coordinate 17,659 downwards.
TTGGGAAATCTCACATAACCCCGTGAAGCCGTACCTTAAGTTACCGTAACCTGTCAACAATAGCCTTGAGAACCCCGCTTGGCACCCCTTAGCGGCACTGCTTCATCAAGCTCACGAATTGTTCTAACCTGCGCCACTGCTTATCCGGCGTCACGGCGTCGAGCACCAAGAGGATTCGTGTGAAGCCCAGCGCTGCTAATTCTGTAATGCGTCTTTCCGTGCCAGCCGCTCCGTAGATGCCATAGCCAGCGAGGACGCTCAGATCGAAATCCGCAAAAGAGCGACCCACTCGTGCCGCTTCTGCTCGGATTGCCGCGACTCCAGCCGCAACGTCATCGAGTCCGTCGACAGGCATCCAGCCATCGCCGTACTCGACGACACGCTTGGGCATGCCCTTGGTGGCGCCAACCCCGAGTAGCACCGGCGGGCCACTTGCTTGCACGGGTTTCGGCCAACACCAAATAGGATCGAAGTTAACAAACTGTCCGTGAAACTCAGCTTCCGCGTTCGTCCAAATCGCTCGCATGGCTAACACGCGTTCGCGCGCCACTTTCCAGCGATCCTTGAATTCTACGCCGTGATTGGCCATCTCTTCGACGTTCCACCCTGCGCCAATGCCAAAGAGAAAACGACCACGGGAGAGACGATCGAGATTGGCCACGGTTTTCGCCAAGGCGATCGGATGGTGCTCGGTCATCAGACACACACTGGTGCCGATCTTCAGCCTTTCCGTCACTGCCGCTGCGGCTGCTAATTCGATAAAGGGATCAGCAAAGTGTTTGTATATTTCTGGCAGAGCCCCGCCACTGGGAAACGGTGTCCGGCGACTCGTGGGAATATGGGAATGGGCGCCCATAAACAGCGATTCAAAATCATGCGCTTCCATCCAGCGGGCTAATTCGACCGTGGAGATGGAAGCGTCTGTTGTAATCGTAACGATTCCGAACTGCAGCATTGTGGAGTTCCTCCTTTAGTACAACCGTTGGCCGATGAAGATCCCATCCACGAAGTGTTTGGTTCTGGTTGCCGCCTTTTGCGGGAGTTTCAGCACTTCCTCAGTCAACTCGCGTACCGCGGGCATCAGTTCACTGTCCTGCACCACCCGATGGAGCATGCCGAGTTCATACAGCTCACGGGCTTTGAAATGGCGGCACAGCACCATTGCTTCTTTCGCGCGCCACGGACCTAACCGTGCTGCCATGACCAGCGCTGGCCCGCCGGTGAACGGTACGCCTAATTCGACCTCTGGAACCCAGAACTCGGCCTGTTCTACTGCCACGACAAAGTCGAATGCGGTAGCAAGTGCCCAGCCACCTCCCACTGCATAGCCATTTACCGCCGCAATTGTCATGCAATCCAAACGTGTGATGTGATCGAACACCCGTCCAACTGCACGAGCCGTACTGCCGCCGTTTTCTGCGAAGACTCGCGCCCGTTCCTTCGCGTCACTGATCCCTTTCACGATCGACATATCGGCGCCTGCCGAGAACGCCGCGCCAGTGCCGGTGACGATCAAGACCCGTACCTCGCGGTCGTTGCGCACCTCGCGGATGAGATCTTCGAGTTCCTGCATTACCTGCGCATTCAAGCAATTTCGCCGCTCCGGGCGATTAAACGTGATGGTCGTTGTCACGCCGTTTTTTTCATAGAGAAAATTCTCAGCCATACAAGATGTTACTCCTCTTCGCGAATTCGGGAGGTCGCGATCACGCCAGGAGATACCATATCTGACGGCATAAGGAACCTCGTTCACGCAAGTGTTGTCCCTTGCCATTGACTTGAGAGTGTTCTCTTCCTAGCCTGTTGCAGTTCAGTAAGGAGGGAGCCGTGAAACTACAAGGCCAAGTTGCGTTAGTGACGGGAACGAGTCCGAATATCGGTGGTGGCATCGCTGACGGGCTCGCTGACGAAGGCGCCAAGGTTGTCTGTGTCGACATCGTGCCTGACAACGCTCACCAATGCGCAGCCGCGATTGCCCAACGTGGTGGCCAGGCGATCGGCGTGGTGTGTGATGTCACTAATGAAGAGCAGGTCAAAGCCACTGTTGCCCGCGCGCAAGACGCATTTGGTGGAGTCGACCTCTTAGTCAACAGCGCCGTCATTTTCAATCAAAAAGGTGTGCTTGATATGTCGCTGGAGGAGTGGACCCGGCAGACCTCGATCATTCTTACTGGCACGTTTTTGTTCACCAAGTATGTTGCGCAATTAATGATTGCTCAAAAGCGGCGCGGCAATATCATTAATATCATCTCCACAGCGGGCCATCAGGGACAGCCACGTAACGTTGGCTATTGTACAGGCAAAAGTGGCTTATTGAACTTCACGCGCTCGGTGGCAATGGAGCTGGTCGATTACGGCATTCGGGTGAACAGCCTTACCCCGACAGCTACCGATCCACGGGAAGGACTCGAACGTGCTGAACGTTGGGGCAGAGGGCCGGGCGATCAACGCATCGTGTCGATGTTTGAACCGTTCCGCAAAGGCGCACCGATGCGGAAACTGCCAAGCCCCAACCACTACGCCAAAGCGATTGCGTTTCTGGCGTCTGATGATGCGGAAATGGTGACTGGTATGGACTTGCGTGTCGATGCTGGCACCATCGCACGATATTGGGCGTGGAATCCGGAGACGTAATGCGAGAGACGAGATGCGTCAGGCGTGATAGACAACAGACTGAAGGAGCACGGAATACGTAACCCCCACCACGGAACATGCTGATCCGTATAGGAGCGTTATTATGGAACCTACCTCCCTTGAAGGCTTAGTCGTCGACAATCAACAAGACGGCTTATTTCGCGTCAACCGTCAGGCGTTCGTGAGCCCCGAGGTCTTGGCGTTGGAACAGCAGCGCATCTTCGCACACTGCTGGATCTATGCGGGCCATGAGACGGAAGTGCCGAACCCGGGCGACTTCTGCTCGCGGCGTGTCGCAGGGCGACCCGTGATTCTTGCTCGTGGTGACGATGGGCAGGTGCGCGTCCTGCTGAACACCTGCACCCATCGTGGGGCACTAGTCTGTCGCGAACAGGCTGGCAACGCGCGTTCATTTCAGTGCCCGTATCATGCGTGGACCTTCAGCACTCGTGGTGAGTTGATCGGGCTGCCTGGAGAAGATGCCTATAGCCCTGCGTTTAATCGCAATGAACTTGCCCTCGGTACGCCCCCACGCGTGGAGAGCTATCGTGGGTTTGTGTTTATCAACCTTGATCCCAAGGCTGAAGACCTCGTGACATACCTGGCAGGTGCGAAGGAATATCTCGACCTCGTGTGCGATCAGTCTGAAGTGGGCGTGGAGATCGTGCAAGGTTCACAACTCTACAGTATGCGCGCCAATTGGAAACTGTTGGTGGAGAACAGCATCGATGGCTATCATGCGTTGCCGACACATCAGCGCTACATGTCGTTCCTCGGCGAGATTGGCGGGATGGACCTCTCCGCGGTTACGCGCTTACGTGGATTCGCCAAAAGTCTGGGCAATGGTCATTCGGTGATCGAATATGAACCACCGTGGGGGCGGCCAGTCGCGCGTTGGGCGCCCTATTTTGGCAAAGAGAAGAAGGCATCGCTTGCTGCGATTCAGCAACGCCTGGAGCAGCGCTTCGGTAAAGAATGGGCCTATCGGGTGGCGCAAACCAGTCGCAATCTGCAAATCTTTCCTAATCTCATCATCAACGACATCATGGCCGTGACCGTGCGCACCTTCTTCCCGGTGTCATGTGACTATATGGAGATCAGCGCCTGGGCACTCGCACCGAAGGAGGAGACTGCGGAAGATCGAGCGTTACGGCTTGATAACTTTCTGACCTTTCTTGGTCCTGGTGGGTTCGCCACACCTGATGATGTGGAAATGTTGGAGTCGTGCCAACGCGGATTTGCTAACCGTGAAGTGATGTGGTCAGACATATCGCGCGGGATGAACCGAGCAGAGCCAGTGACGACAGATGAGTTGCAGATACGGACCTTCTGGCGACGCTGGCATGAATTGATCACCGGCACCCCATCTGCCAAGGTGACCGGACAACGGGCAGCGTAACCCGTAATTCGTGACAGAGCGCGCGTGTAAGGAAACCGTTATGACGGTAAACAACAATGTTGTCACACGTCAACAGATCGAAGACTTTCTGTATGAAGAAGCGGCACTGCTCGACGAATGGCACTTAGAGGAATGGCTGGAGTTATTGACCGAAGATGCGGCGTACTACGTACCCTCGACGGACAAGCCTGACGGAGATCACAAGTCGACACTGTTTCTCGTGGCTGATGATTCCACACGCATTCGCTCGCGGGTCAAGCAGTTGCTCGGACGCTTTGCTCATGCGGAGAACCCACGTTCCCGTACACGTCGGATGATTAGTAACGTCCGCATTCGCAGCATCGAAGGTAGCACGATCCATGTAACCGCGAACTTCGCTGTCTATCGATCTCGCCTGGAACAACTCGACCTCTATGTGGGTCGCTATGAATACACACTGGTGCAGAAAGACGGGCAAATGAAAATTCGTGAACGTCGCGCCATTCTTGATATGGACTCGCTCCGCCCTCACGGGAAAGTGAGTATTCTGTTGTAACAGGTGGTTTGTCGCAATAGAGGAGTGAGTGATGCTGTCTCCCATCGATATGCACAATCACATGATCGCACCGGAGGTCGCCGACTTCCTCGCGCGTGAGGGAGAGAGGTACGAAACACGGATCGTCGAGCAAAACGGTCAGAAGTTCTTTGTCATCCAAGGGTCTGCACGCCGTCCGTATCATGACAAGATGTCATGCCCCGAGGCACGGCTCGTCGATATGGATGCTGGTGGCATTGGCATTCAAGCGGTCTCCTGTGTGCCATTCATGATGTATCCAGAAGTGACACCAGACCTTGGGCTCGCCATTGCGCAGGTGAACAACGATGCGCTCGCCGCGATCGGCCAGCGTCTGCCAGCGCGTTTTCTGCCCCTGGCGTCGGTACCACTCCAAGATCCGCAATCTGCAGCACGAGAGCTAGAGCGTGCTGCCAAACGGGGGCTACGCGGTGTGGAGATTCCGCCGCGTATTGATGCGCACGGATTAGATGAGTCGCAATTCGAAGTGTTCTGGGCAACGGCGGAAGCGCTACAGATGGTCGTTTGCATTCATCCGTTTGAGGCTGCGCCACGTGGCATGTTGGCGCGGTACGGCTTGGGGGTACTGGCTGGGAACTTGTTCGATACTGGTCTAGCTGCTGCGGTGCTGATTTACGGTGGCGTGCTGGAGCGCCATCCGCGTTTACGTGTCGTGCTATATCATGCGGGTGGAGCGCTACCGAGTATGTTGGGACGACTAGATATGGGCTTTGAACGTCTGCCTGATTGTCGCGCAGCGATTCCCCGCCCACCGTCGTCGTACATGGAGCAATTCTGTTTGGATACGATCGCCTTCAGCCCTCGCATGCTGCGTTATCTGGTGGATAGCTATGGCGCAGAGCGGCTTGTGATTGGCACCGATTACCCACTGCCAGCGGGTATTGCCCAGCCAGTGGCAGAGGTTAAAGCACTGGGATTAGCACCAGATCAAGAAGCCGCCGTACTTTGGGGCAATGCACGGCGGCTTTTACGGCTTGACCAGTAGACAATCTTAGGGGCGAAAGAATGCAAAGCATTTGTTCGAGTTAAAAATCCACGACTCAATGAGTGTGCTCTCGTCCGGCTTTCGTCCTAATTCAGACATCGCGCCCACTAAACAGCACCAATTCAGCACTTCTTGTTGGCCGCTATCTTCGATCGCGGCCAATGGATACCGACGCCAGGTTTCATAATCTCCAGCCTGGAGCGCAGCGTACAGTGCTCGGTCTGCCGGTATATCGGGGTACAGCCACTGATTCTTCTCCGTCAAAAACGCATGTGACCATCCTGAGGAGGCAATTAACGCCACTCGCCAGGGACTACGCTGCAAGGCGCGCGCTACTGCCGCACCGACCTCGAAACATCGGCGTGGACTAGGGGAGGGGGGATCAAACTGGTCGGCAGTGGGGAGCTGGTCCAGATTAGGTAAGCTTGCTTTCTGAATCACGACGCGTCGCCCATAGGAATTAATCTGAAAGGGCACAAGCGGATAGGTGAACCCGCGGCGATCATAATCGAGATACAGCACCGCGTTGAGGAAGGCATGGCCAAGAGTGTGGTGCAGCGGCTTGTAGGCGTAGGCAATGTCAAAGCCGCCCTCCAACAGACTGGTCGCGAGAAACTTAGCGCCAGCGCGATGACCGGTGAGGGGAAAGGTCTTATCCATTGGTTCGCCCCATACATTGGGACCGAACATCTTGGCAAAATTTTCCGCCCACGGTGGTCTCGCTTCGATCCCCTCGTACGCCATCACACAAAAGGCGGGAATAACGTCTTCCTTAAAGTTTTCGTATTGATCATCGCCCCAGATGACGATGAAATCCGGTGCGAAGTGATCGATCTCTTGCCGGGCCTTACGAAACCAAGTCACTAATTGTTCTCTATGTTGTTTTGCTGCACTTTTGCCCTCATCCTCGCCCCATTCTTGTCGCATGGCCTCCGGCCACCGCTCTGGCTGTTTGTAGTGGTCTGGGATGCGAGGACTGCGCAGGAAGTATTTCAACAGTGCGGCCATGCTGTCATCGTGATGGATCAGCGGGGGATAGTGGGTCACGCCTACGCCTAAAATCTCACCCATAGCGCACCTCCTGGTTGCGTTGACGACAGGATCATTCCTGTTTCAGACGGTTTGTTCAAGGTCCAACCTCTTTTCGGCAAGGTTACAAAATCTCGTCAACCGGCGACAATTTATCGCCCTGCATACACATGCTTTCTTGATGAATATTTTGTCGTACTTTCGGATAGTTAATTGACAATTTGAATATAGGAAAATTGATATATATTGAATTGACTATAGTAGAAATTTTCTGTACAGCTTCTCTGATGTATCGCGGTTTCTATACCGGAGGGAGCATGGAGGAAGAGCATCACGATCCCACATGGCCAGAGAAAGTCACGCCCCATATTGGTCAAGCCGTTCGTGGCGAGATGCGTTTCCCACGGGCGGAACTCGAAGCCGAGTTTGATAGTGCATTGACCCGGACCAATGGTGGGATGCTCTTTGGCTTGCGTCGCACTGGTAAGTCGAGTGAAGCCGTCGCCTGTGCTGAGCGGCTACGAAAACTCGGCAAGAAAGTGATTGAGGAAGATGCGCAGGGGAAGACTTCGGAGGCGGAGTTGTTGTGTGCGATCCTTGGGCAGCTCCAGGTACAGGGGATTGGTGGTCGTCTGCTCAGATTTATCTCCGGTGACAGCGCCATTCCCGCAGGAGTGCGTGAGGCCATCAAGCTACTCACTCCCAGTAATATCGGTGATGTCCAGGCGTACTTTGGGCCGATCGCAGCCGCAATCCAGCGAGCACTGGCAGCCCATGACGAAAAACCCGTTTTGATCGTCGATGAACTGCCGTGGTTGTGTCGCAGCATCCTACAGGCTGACTCCCAAACTGGTCGCCGCCGCGTAGATGTGTTACTTGCCGCGTTGCGAGGATGGCGTGCTGCAGGGATGCGTATGTTGCTGATGGGATCGATTGGCCTGGTCGGACTCGGACGTGAATACAAACTCGACTTGAGCCACCTGAACGATCTCACGCCGCTCTCGGTACCGCCACTTGAACCCGAAGAAGCTGAAGCATTGGTCCGTGCCCTCGCTGCTGGTGGGAATATTTCCGGTTGGAGCGAAGAGCATACGCAAGCGTTGCTCACTGAAAGTGTGGCCTTCTATCCCTCGATCCTGCAACGTGGATTCCTGCAGGTGACCATCGGCGGCAAGGCAACCGCCGTAAAGCGTTTCGAGGATATTTTTGCCCGCAAAGTACGGCCTGAGCTTGATGATGCATTCTTCAAACAGTTCGATAATCGCGTGCAACGCTACGGCATCCTTGACGCACCGCTCCCGCAGTTATTGGAACACGTGTTAGAGGCTGTCCTCGTAGCCCCCGCACCGGTTTCTCGGTCAGAACTCAAAACTCGTGCAGGTGATGCAGTCGATGAATCGGATCTCACTGATGCACTCAGTATCTTGAAAGAGGACGGATTCGTAACGCCACGGATCGCGCGTAGTGGTCCGCAGACCTGGAGCGCGGCATCGACCTTGGTCACCGCGTGGCGCAACCAACGGCGTGGAGGCGCGCCCGCATGACTACCCCGCGCATCGTTGAAACCTTCAATACTCACCGCATATTACCTGACGTGGTGCGTGAACTCGCCACCGGCCGCGATGATGAACTACGTGAACTGCTGCAAGAGATTCGTCATGCCGCGACCCATCCTGAGACCCCACCACAACACATGATCGTCTATGGCGAACGCGGCTCGGGGAAATCGTTCCTCATGCGCCTGGTGGAGATTGAAGGGGAGAACCTGGCGCGCTCGGAAAACCTGCCCCTTGTCTTTGTGCTGCTGCCAGAGGAGCAATACAACATCAAAACCGCTCCACAAATCTTAGAGGTTGTGGCTGCAAAAGTTCGTGGTGATGATTGGTCAGCCAGTGCGTACAGCTTTGATCCACGCCCTCCGGCCAAAGCCTGGGAGGCTGCAGGACAAGCGCTATCAGACGCACTGGACCGACGCTTTGGTGAAGGTCGTGGGCTTGCGGTGGTGATGATCGAGAATTTCGACGCGTTATCGCGCAATCTCTTTGGCACTGGTTCACTTGAGAGTACGAAGAGGGGCAAGGGTACGAAAAGCGTGACCAACGAACCGCTTGCCGCTGAAGAACGATTCCGTGCACTGCTGGGGAAAAAGGGCGCACGCTTCATGCTCATCGCCACGGCGACAGGCACCGTCGATCTGGATTACAACCGTCCGTTGTTTCTCGCCTTCAAAGCGCTTGACCCCAATGCCTGGGACGGCGATGCCTGTATCGCCTACTTTAACAAGCGGCGCAAGCTGCAAGGGCTCGAAGAACTGACTGTGATAGAAGAGGCACGCGCCCGTGCGATTGCCGAATTTATTGGTGGCAATCCGCGCTTAGCGCAACTGCTGGCCGAAGTGCTGGCTTCGCCTGACGCCCGCACGATCGCGCAAACTCTCGATGCGTTGAGTGATCATTTGGCTGACTATTATCGCCGTCGTCTGGATGATCTGCCCAGTAATACCGCCGGACTCCTTGATGCGTTGATTCGCAAAGGCGAACCCTGCTCACAATCTGAGCTAGCCACGCGGGTTGGCGTGCAGCAATCGCAGATTGCCGATGCGTTCAGTTATCTCACGCAAGCACGTCTGCTTGCGGGTGACCGCGCCCGCGACGGACGCAGTACGCTGTATCGCGTGCGTGACCGCTTGTTTGTCCACTTTTATCGCCGACGCTACGGTGGAGAGGAACACGCAGTTGGCTTGACCCCGATCGTTGAGTTGTTGGCTGCTTTTTTCACAACAGAAGAACGAAGCGAACTTGCCCGACGGCATCTTGAAGCCAGAGAACTTGCCGAAGCGCGCGTTTTTCGCGGACTCAACGGCGGGTTCGATGACGGTTCACGCGGTTATGATGAATTCCGCGATGCACTGGTGATGGGACCAACAATGAAGCTGTGGGATTTTGCTGGCCTCTCCTCAGAAGACATCGAACCTGCCCGCATTCAGTTGCGAGACCATCCCGAACACGCCTATAAACGCTGGAGCGATGCTGCGAAAGCGTCACTTCCACCTCTGCAACGCACGGTGGCAAAAATCCTCCAAGCCGTCGCTGCATCGAGGCTTAACGATGACGAGGGTGCACAACAGTTGTTGGCTGACGCGCTGATTATCGCTAAGACCGACGTGGCAACTGATGCGCAGATTCTCGCGATTGATTGGATGGCGCCCTTTATTTGGTACCGCCTCAAGGATCACGAACGTTCAGTGGAACAACTGAGAGAGATTCAAGACCTAGCTGATAAAGCATGCAATGTGTATCCGAAGATCTGTGCCTACCTCAATATGGCGTTCGCTGAAGGGGAAGACAGCCGATATGTTGAAGCAATCTCTGCAGCAGATATGGCAGCAGACCTCGCTGACAAGATTGAAGACAGCGTCTCTCTTAGTCTTGCGTTGAGGTACAGAGCGCGGAGTTTGGGACAGCTTGGGCGCTATGAGGAGGCGGTCGCAGCGAGCAAAGAAGCGGCAATGTTGGCACGACGGGTCGGAAGTGTATCAGGAGAAGCTCGATCCCTTAGTAGCCAAGCGTGGTGTTTGTCGCAACTTAAGCGCAACAAGGAGGCAGTGTCAACTTATGACCAAGCTATTGTTTTGGCCCGAACCGCAAAGGACCTAAATGCGCTGGTCCAATGTCTGGGTCAAAAGAGTTTCCTTCTGTTTGAGAATGATCAGTTCGCGGTCGCATTGGCAACAATACAGGAAGCGTTAGCAATCAATGATCAAAGCGTGCACGCAGATCAAAGAAGACTCGCTTTCACAGTCTTCTCTGACGTCGCAATGCGGATACCAGCGTCAGATGTAGTCGCGCGGCTGCAAGAGGTGATAACTGAGACACCAGCGCATGACCGTTGGTTCGATTGGTGTCTCGATCAGGTGATGGCTGCTGTGACACGGGCAGAACAGTGGGCTGAACTGCGTGAAGTCGTGCGAGAACATCAAGAGTGGTTTGCCAAAGCCGGACCGTTCCCGGTGTTCAACAGAATTGGTTCGGTGTGGACTGACTTCCTCAAGGAGAAAGGGCGCGCTGAGACTTTTTCTCTTGTAGCGCGAGATCTACTTATCATTGCTGAGGTGATGCAATCGATGCCCCGTAGTTCTCATGTGTATGATGTCATCGCTGGGGTCGTCTCAACCTGCGATGATCCCGGCTTCCTGCGCGATCTTTCGCCACTGATTGTTGAAGTTTTTGGTACTGAGGCTGAAGACGAAGCTCAAAGACTACTGACATTCGCTGAGTTTCATACGGCTGAGGACAAAGAGAAAATGCTGCAACGACTCAACCCAGACCTTGCCAAAACGATCCGCCTTATGTGGAATGTGCCAGAACCCGAGGACATCCTCGCGCGACGTGGTCGACCGAAAGGGCGATAATGGAGTTTCTGTTTTGCATTGCCAAGGAAAAGACACGATGATGAAAGGCCGAAACCCGCAGAAGATCCAAGAACTCGCTCCTGACCTATGGACTGTGTACCAGCCGTTACGGTTCCTTGGGCTCGAACTCGGTGCTTGTATGACGATCATCCGTCTTCCGGGATCACAACTTGTCCTCCATTCTCCCATCGCTCGATCACACGAAATCGCGGAGCAGGTTGAACAACTTGGTTCTCCGGCGTTCCTCATTGCGCCGAACCGCTTTCACCATCTCTATGTATCAGACTGGCGCGAAGCTTACCCAACCACGCGCCTCTATGTCGCTCCTGGACTAGAGAAGAAACGTCCTGATCTCGCGATCACCGGGGTATTGGGCGAGAAGCCCATTCCAGGCTGGTCCGAGGTCATGGATCATGCCTTGCTTGCCGGAGCACCCGCCGTCAATGAAGTTGTTTTCTTCCACAAGCCGAGTAAAACGCTTATCGCGAGTGACCTCGCGTTTAACATCGACGCTGGCAGTCCAATGCTCACGCGGCTCGCATTCCGTCTCATGGGTGCCTATGGTTGTCTGAGCACCACGTTACTTGAACGCGTGATGATTCGCGATCGCGCGGCGTTCAGGGACTCACTGGCGCGGATTTTACGCTGGCCCATCGCACGAGTGATCGTTGCGCATGGTTCGGTGGTGGAACGCGAAGGTCGCGCTGCTCTTGAGCGTGCCTATTCGTGGTTGCTCCGCTAAGAGGAGCTTTTCCATCTCTCAGTCGAACATGCGCTCCATTGTCGTCGAGCTGCGTATCTCAGAAGGCTACTTTGGCTTCAGGGCCCGTGTGACACCGGGCATGACTTTCGGGAAGCCTTTCCCTTCCAAGCTGTCTTTCAGGTAACTGTCGAAGCCATGCACCATATAGTGCGAATGGGCGTTGCGCACCGCCTCACTGAACCCCATCGCATCCTGGGCCGCGTTGGTCGCCCACTTCACCATCCGTAGGGTAAAGGGATCATTGTCAGCAATCTCCCGCGCGAGCGCCATGGTTTCCGTTTCCAGTTGTGCCTGCGGGACGACGTGATTCACGAACCCCAAGCGCCAGGCCTCGTCCGCAGAAATAAAACGGCTGCGGAACATCGCCTCTTTGGCTTTGCGCAGCGGGATATCCCAGGGCACCGAGAAGTACTGCATCAAGGCCGGCAGAAACTGAGCGTCGTCCGCAGCCACAATCAGATCCATAGCGGCAGCGAACATCCAGCCACCGAAGATACACTTCCCCTGCACCTGCGCGATCGTCGGTTTGTCGAGGTTGCGCCACCGTAGCGTGGCATCAAGGAATAAGGAACGCGAGAGCCCGTACTGGCCACTCACCCGCTTCGAGATTGGCCGCCGCCGCATATCTTCTTTTTCTTCCGCTGTCCCGATGTCATGCCCAGAAGAGAAGGTATCACCTGCCGCCGCCAGTATGATGACGGGGACCTCGTCGTCGGCGTCCGCCGCCGCAAAGGCGTGGTCCAGCTCCTCGATCATCAGGCGCGATTGGGCATTCTTGTACCGCGGGCGGTTGGTGATGAGGCGGGTAACGGCACCATGCCGTTCCTCGATGATGGTCTGGTATTCCATGCGTATGACTCCTAGGTGTAAGCTTCCGAGTGCGTATCGAGCCGGTTCGTATGCGTGACGTTGACATTGATGGACGTGAAGCGCCATCCGGCATCAGTTTTGACGAACGTGTCGGTGTAGGCTCCCATCTGAACGACGAAATCAATCAACGACCGGTCACGTTTACGACAGACGCGCGATAAGCAGTGCAGATAGAATGTTCCGGTTGCCGTGCGTCCATCCTCGGCGATCGTGATGTGAGGTGAAGTCACGTAGTGCAGCACGTCGACCACGGACTGCGACAGCTCCCGAAAAAAATTACAGATCTCCTCGTGGCCGTGAAATTCGCCATAACCATTCGCCGACCACGTGCCGTTGGGAACGAAGATTGCCCTGAACCCATCGAGGTCATAGCCACCGTCGCAGCAGCGCGCGTAGCGATACTTCAGTTGCTCGATCTCGCGCACGTTTTCAAGCAACGCAACCCGGTCTTCAAGTGTCATTTGTCTCCTCTCCCGTCTTCTGCCAGATGATAGTGATGTTCCCGACGGTTACGACAATTCTTCCGTGTTGTACCCAGACCTGCGGGCGAATGCACCCCCCTAACGAATCTGACGCGCAGCTTGACATCTGCCGCCGACACCTGCGAAATAACCTAAGCCTGCTTGAGGCCATGCAGGCTCAACACAACGTTAAGGAGGGCGTATGAGTACGACTGAAGGGATGACCACGACCACACAGCAGAAAGCAGCGGTAGGGACTGGGACGGTCGAACGATTTGACGCGATCGTCATCGGCGCCGGCGTCTCCGGCTTGTATCAACTGTATCGTCTACGAGAACTTGGGTTCTCGGTGCGTTGCTATGAAGATGGGAGCAATGTGGGCGGTACCTGGTATTGGAACCGGTACCCCGGTTGTCGTTTCGATTCTGAGAGCGAGACCTACGGCTATTCGTGGTCGAAGGAATTGTTGCAGGAGTGGGATTGGAAGGAACATTATTCCGGTCAGCCGGAAAACGAGAAGTATCTCAATTACGTTGCGGACAAGTTTAACCTGCGCAAAGATATCCAGTTCAATTCGCATGTGACCTCGGTGATCTATGACGAGAAGACCAATCGCTGGGATATTCAGTTGGAGAATGGTCAGCGCACTAGTGCACAGTTTGTGATTGCAGCAGTGGGCCTGTTGTCCGCTCGCTACACACCGCCGTTTGAGGGGGTGGAGCGCTTCAAGGGACAGTCGTTTCATACGTCCCGCTGGCCGAAAGAGAAAGTCGATTTCACCGGTAAGCGGGTCGCTGTGATCGGGACCGGCGCTACTGCGGTGCAACTCATCCCCGAAGTCGCCAAAGAAGTCGGTCATCTGACTGTTTTCCAGCGGACACCTAACTACTGTGCCCCATGTCGCAATTCGTTGGTGACCGCCGAGGAACAGCAACAATGGAAGGCGAACTACGACGATATTCACAAAAAGATTCGCCAGACGACTGTCGGGATGATGCATGAGTTCGATAAACGCAAAACATTCGACGTACCGAAGGAAGAGCGCCTCAAGTTTTATGAAGAATTATGGTCGAAACCCGGCTTTACTAAGTGGTTGAGCAATTTTCACGACATTATGTCCAGCGAGGAAGCGAACGAAGACTTTGCTGAGTTCGTGCGTAACAAGATTCGTTCGCGGGTCAAGGATCCTGTGGTCGCAGAGAAACTCGTGCCGAAGGACCACCCCTTCGGGTCGAAGCGTATCCCATTGGAGACCAACTACTACGAAGCCTACAACCGGGATAATGTCCTGCTGGTCGATGTGCGTGAGGCTCCCATCGAATGCATCACGTCGAAAGGCGTGAAGACCACAGAAAAAGAGTATGAATTCGACGTCATTATCTATGCTACAGGGTTCGATGCGGTGACAGGCGCATTGACGCGCATGGATATTCGCGGCGAAGGGGGACAAACGATCAAGGACAAGTGGGCCAATGGCCCGCGGAACTACTTGGGATTGCAAAGTGCAGGCTTTCCGAATCTGTTCATTGCGATCAACTCTGCGTTTTGTAACTACACCGTCTGTGCTGAGACGATCGTCGAATGGATCACCGATGCCATTCGTTATGTGCGTGAGAAGGGCTTGAAGAGTATCGCTCCGAAACCGCAGGCGGAAAATGCCTGGATCGAGTACATCAACAAGATCGCCGAAGGGTCGATTTTTACGCGGGCCAAATCGGCATGGTTTATGGGGACCAATATCCCAGGAAAGCCGCGCGCGGTTCTCCTCAACCCACTTCCTGCTCCGGCCTACCGGGCTAAGGTTGCCGAGGCCACAGCCAAAGGCTATGCGGACTTTGTCCTGCAATAAAAATCATATTGTGTGACGAAGCGGTTTTTCGCTGAAAGGTAGCGTGTGTCCAGCGCGCGCTACCGACACGATCAGGTCTGCCGTACGCCACTCACTGACTCCTGCGTGTCCGTCGCTTCAGTTCCTGGGAAACGGGATTCACTGTCGGCGTCGCCTGCTCTGTCCGAAATGTCCAGTTATAGGTGTACCGGCGGGTGCGTACGTTCACACGGTACTCATGGTCAGGTGTCAGTGGCTTACGAGGGACGAGGACGACCGCTCCATAGCTTGCTAAGACTCTTTGTCCATAGGGATCTGGATAGCTTTGGGCATCAAACCCACAAGTCTCAATTTTGCGCTGAGTCGTTTCGTCCTCAAGTGAATACGATTCGAGCCGCACGCGAACAGAAGGCCCCAATTGTACTGTGATGGGAAGCCCTACCGGAAGTGTATATCCTGGACAGGCCTCAAGCGGATCTGGAAATTCCGAGTTCACCATCGCTCCCATTGGCATGGTTGCTCCATCTGGCGGAAAGAGTACTGGTTTGATGACCCCGACAGAGATTGCGCCACGCAGCACGAGCACTCCTGCACGAACGGGCCAGCGACCGTACTCACCATAGCCTCCTGCTTTGGCCCACGGCGCTAGAATGGGTAAGCGATGGAACGGCGCGACAAGAAGACCGTCAACATCGGCAATCGGATCTTTGTTCCACGCTATCCCCCCATGTTGAGCCGCTTCGTTTCCTTCTCCGGTCCAATACTCGTTGCCAAACGTTTCACTATGCGCGCTTGCACCGAGTGCAAAGGAGTACCTCCGGAATGCTGCCGCTTCGGACGGACCGTTCTTCACTAAGGCGATTTACAGGAAAGATTATACCATCTGCGCATTGACCAAAGTATTCCCTAAACCTTAATAGATTAGACGGATATTGAGGATTTTGATTGCTTGAGCTTGGGATACTCTTTTCAAGAACTCTCCTAAGTACTGGGCATGCTGAGTACTGCCGAGGCTCAGCCAGGAATTTTCTCCAATTGGAGCCACGCGCGCCTCAGTTCGCCAGCGGTTGACGTGTGCCAGCCATGCCGCATCCGAGGCACTTGTCTTGAACCTATCGGCAGTCGGATCGATCATCGAGCCAGGCTCGGCGGCAAGATCACCTTCTGACGCTAAACGCTTTTGCTCTGCAAGCGTTTGTGATTGCCACACTGGTACTCCTGGGACTCCGATCGACTGCAGATTTCCTTGCCGATCTATCGAATATTGAACACAAGATGTTATATGGACAAGTGCCCACAGCAACCCGACAGTAGGTATTACGCCAAATCGCTGGGAGCTAAGCACGAACATCCCCTCCATCGCTCTCCCCTCCTAAAATGACCTCTGTACAAAGCACTTTAGCTTCATATGGAATTACGCTGCTCTTATTATTGGGGCACACGCGCTTTGTCAACGAATGCCTTCCGTCAGGGAAACCCGAGGCGCGCATTGACTATGGGATTGCAGGTCCGCACGAGTAGTGAGGCCTGGGCACTCCATGACGTGGTGCTCAGGCGTGAACACACTCCCGCAGTGATTCCCGGCAGCGATTCCCCGCGCTGACAGACTGCGACAGCCGTCTTCTAAAGAGCAAGCTGCTGCCGCGCGACCCTCGCAGCCCACTTACCAATACTGAACGAAGGTATTTGAGCGATCAACGAGAATGACCTTACTACGACGGGGGAGGTCATGCGGATGACGAAGTCATTGTGAGATACGTTCGCCACTCTGTGTTGATAGTCTTTCTTGCGGAGAAATTTGCAGTCAGTAGCGAAATCGATAGCTGATTTGCCACCCATCATCATGCGGACCTCCACGCGTCAGGGATGGGTGACGACTATGCGCCCAAATATATTCGATCCCGATCCGATGGCGTAAGCCAAAGTCGAACAGGTAGGCCAGGGTGACGGCATCTCCACGATCGCGAGACCAATTCGGGCCACCATCAAGATCGTGGACGCGAAAGACATCATAACGAGCAGTGAGGCGATGCGTACGATAGCGATAGGAAAGTAACGTATAGAAAGCACTAAATGAACTGTCCCAATTGGCCACACGCGTGTGGGTCTCGCCGATAAGGTATTGCGCCAGGAAGTCGACATTGGGCAGTGGATGGAGCACGGCGCCGAGTGTACCAAACCGTGTATGCCAGGCTCCAGTGGTGCTTTGGTCACCCAGGTTATCGAAATAGCCCAGGAGAGCATGGCCACGCTCCTGTCCATCACGTATTGTGATGGACGTATAGATGGCAGGGCGGTAGTCACGTTCATCAAACACGAACATCTTCACCCGCGGTCGCGGGAGAAGTAAGGTGCTATTGACTCCTCCGAGGGCGTCGCTCAGCACCCACCCGCGCTCCGGCAACAACCAGCCAAACGAGTCAGGGCCAAAACCAGCTCCTCCTAAGACGCTCAAACGAAAGTTGCCCGGCAGAACCCACCACCGTTCGGCTTCAAGGCCGGTGATCCGCAGCTCCTCCCAGAGCCAGGTATTCAACGCTGACGGAGTTAAAGAATACTGTGGAGTCCAGGCTGGACCAGAATGCTCTAAGAAAGTGTTTTTTAATTCGTATTTTCCGTCGTCACCATCCGCAGCGTGCGCCGGATACTGGCCAAGTACACCATAGCGTCACTGGAAACGGTGGTATGTTCGAAGTCCCGACACA
>VGTJ01000108.1 GCA_016874775.1 Deltaproteobacteria bacterium | reverse complement strand
CAAAGGCCTACAGGTCTCCGACGATGAGTTTCAAGCGCTCAATATCAAACCCGGTAAGTTTCATGGCGATTGGAACTATACGCTTCTTCCTCGCTCTTAATCGGTAACTTAATTCTTGCCCATGCCTTAGCGGCGGTGGCTGCTGGAGCGGCGTTTATGCTGGCAGAGAAAGGGATCAACGAACAATCTGTGTGGCGTAGACGACTCTACGGTATTGTCGCGGTTGCATTCTTTCTGATGGGATTGTTGATTTACCAACCAGCCGCCATGTTTTTTTGTGTGTTTGCAGCAATCGTTTTGTTGAAGTCTGACATCTCTTGGCCCTCTTTCTTACAACGTTTGCGTTGGCACGGCGCTATTATGAGTATTGGACTCCTGCTTGGGTTTGGTGTGAGCAAGTGGGGGGCAGCAGCGTATAAGGACGAACTCTTTGGTCCACCTCGTGCTCGCTTGACTGGAGATATCTCAAGTAAAATGTCTTGGTTCGTTCAGGAACCGCTATTGTGCACGTTGAACTTCATGAACTTGTTTCCGCGATGGTGGATTTCAGTTGGTATGGCCTTTTTTATCATTGGCGGAGTCATGTTGTACTTCCACGGCGCGATAAAAGAGCGCTTGTGGAAGGTACTTATGTGCTGCTTCCTAATTCCTATCAGTTATCTTCCGAATCTTGTGGCAGCGGAGAATTGGGCTGCGTATCGCACCCAATCCGCTCTAGCCGCACTTGTTGCGGTGTACGTCTTTTTTGCGCTCTGGGGGTATGGGCGAACGGTGACTCGTTCAAGATCAATATTGACAGTCACCACTGTACTCTGCGTCATTGCATGGATAAGCGTGCTTTGGGCCAGGCATAACGTCAAGACGTATTTTGCTCACCCGCAAGTATTGGAACTTGCGTGGTTGCACCACCAACTAGTACAAGTAGATTTTTCTCATATTAAGAGTATTTCCATTATTCGATCTCGAGGTGAAGACCTTCTTGCACCGGCCTCGCGCTATGATGAATTTGGTTTTCCTTCTTCTGCTGCCGCCTGGGTGCCAAAGCCCATGGTGTATCTGCTATTGCGGGAAATGCAGCCGCAGTGGGCCGATCTGCCTATAGAGACGGTTTCTCCCAACGGACCATTCTCTCCTCCTGCCAACGCCCTCGTGATAGATATGCGCAACATAGCTACAGCTCGTTCAGGACTACGGCAGTAGGCGTAATCCGTGTCTACTGTACTGATAGCGCTTCAATAGTAACTGGGCTTCCTTCCACGGTCTGAATGTGTACGTCATACTCATAGAGCAAGCCCATACCGATCAGCGGCATTGTGTCTGCAGCGTCTGTTTCCACGACTCGAACATGACCATCCCAAAGTACTGCCGCTTCGTAGACATCGAACTGGTGAGGGTTGCCGTCACCCAGTGTCGCTTGGGCTTGACCACGCCAAATGAGGCCAAGTGAAAAAATAAGAGGAGTGGGGAGGGTTAAAAATCCGGTGAAGCCTGTATCAATGACCGCTTCAATCTCGCTTGTTTGGCCGGTCGTACCATGCACGACGAGACGAACGACTGCTTCTCGACTCGCAGTGACAATGCCAGTAACCATGCCGATTCCGCGAAACCCCAAGGTCCAAAGCGATGTAATGCTCGATGACCGATGGGATAAACCAGGTCTGCGCTTCAGGGCAGCGAGCTAAGAGGCGGTGAGAAGCGGTGAGAGTATCCTCCGCCACTTCAAACATGCCTGTCTCAATGTCGATAGCAACAACTTTCCCCTCGTTTCCATCCTGCACCTGAGGACGAATCTGTCGTTCATACAGTTCATTGCCACGTCGGGCGAACTCTTCTTTACTGTAGCGCGGCTGCTGCGTAGCCATAATAGATCTCCTGCTAAGAACAAAGCCTGAAAAGATATCTTAACAACAAAGCCAGCTTCAATCCTGACCGTTAGTATACTCAGACACCTGGTGAAACACTACCAGAGCCGGGTCTGTTACTACGATTCGTACCTACTTGTTGGGCAGTACACTTGAACTCCACACCCTCGCCCTTCAATTTCACTTCGTGTAGTTTACCCTTGCTGCGCATCGTCCAAGTCGTACACGGATTTCTACCGGACAGTCTCGGTGCAAGATCGACGAGCGATGAGGAGTAACGTTGAGAAGACCTGTCGCTTGTGTTAGCGAAGCTTTGAATAAAGGACCGACCACAATGGCAACTCGAACAATTAAAGCACTGGGAAAAACTGGGAGAGTGACGCCGGAGCGGGCGTTCAAAGCTGCTCAGGAGGTACTTCGCTCTGGGTCCAGAGCGAAACATGGCCAAAAGAAAATCCTAACTCCTGAGGCGACAGCCTCTGGCAAAGGATTGATTCGTTTTCGCTTTGCAACGCGGACGACCTCTGCAGACGTGGACAAGCGACGACCTTAACTTTGATTCTTCATAAGAAAGCGTAAAGACCGTTGTGGCTCTTAGTCGCCCGCGATTCTCAGATTCCGTTTTCATCAACTGTCCGTTTGATGTCGAGTATGGGCCTATTTTTGAGGCACTGGAGGGAGTAGGTGTATCTCCCTTTTTCTGTTGCTTGTACATCAAGGGTAGGTCAGGAGATTGAGCCCAGAAATGAATTTGTAATCGCGTTGGTTCTTGGAGATAAACGCTACATTCAAAGTCAAAGCTGTTGCCGCGATCAGGCTGTCAGCAATGAGCAGACTGTGACTCAGGCGGTACAATCGCAGTAACTCCACTGACTTGTCCGCAATCGCCTCGTTAAGCTTGACAATCTGCAACTGCTTGAGGAACTTGTCCAATTTCTGCAACTCGGACTTGTTGCGGCAACCTATCATCAACTCCATTTGTGTAACGATGCTGATGGTCAATGTTGAATGGGCTTTGATGTCTTTCAGACAAGCAACAGCTTCTGGAATGCCTCGACCGGCGTCAATGAGAATATCTGGATCAACAAGGGTCACACGCCTTCGCCCCATTCCGCTTTGCGGGTGTTGCGCACCCAGGTGGTGCTATCGTCTAAATCTTGGCGATTGCGCCACATCCCGATGAATGGTTCCTTCTCCAAATCCGCAGTGCGCGGCTGTTGTATTGGTGGCGCGGCTTTATATCGCTGCCGCAGGAAAGCGACGAAATCAGCAACTTGGTGCTGCGCTTCCTTAGGAAGGGAAATGTATTCATCAATCAACTGTTGTTGTGTCATCTCGGATTTTTTCCTTGTTTTTCAGTATGACACACCTGTCATGATGTTCAATGTCGCATGCAGGCTCACAGATTCTCCTAGCCCCTGAGTTAATACAAAGACGGTCAACGAAACACTACCAGAGCTGCTGCTATCGCAGCGAACCGTACTGACATGACGATTGGTCTGATCACGCTCCACATACCCTCGCCCTTCAATTTTACTTCGTGTAGTTTGCCCTTGATGCGTATCGCCCAAGTCGTACACGGGTTCCCACCAGACAGTCTCGGTGGAACGGAAACCTATGCCGCACAAATCTCGTCGGCTTTACAAGAACGTGGGCACGAAGTGTCCGTGTTCACCCGCAGTAACGATACACGCCGTGATGAGTTCTCTGTTGAGACTGTCACTCGGGATAATCTGTTGATCACGCAGGTGAATAATACCTTCCGTTATCTTTCGGACTTCACGCAAAGTTACGACAACCCGCGTATTACACAACAGTTCAGTGCATTCCTTGACCGTATTTCACCAGATGTCGTACATGTCCATCACTTAATGTATCTCTCAACGGGATGTGTCCAAGAAGCGATACGACGCAACATCCCGGTGGTGATGACGTTGCATGACTATTGGTTAATTTGCCAACGCGGACGATTTCTGAAACCCGATCTGTCGGTTTGCTCAGGCCAAACGGACGATGGCTGCGCGCGCTGTTTTGCTCATCTCTTGGCGGGCAAGTTGACCCCGATGTATCAGCGTTTCAAACCTGCGCCAGGAACGCACCTCTGGCTTCGTGATCTATTACGTTGGGCGCATGCAAAGTATGTTGCTGTTCGTCCTGCTCCACCGCAGGCACAGGCTCAGATCAATCAACGCATGCAACATATTCGTGAACTGTGCCGACAGGTGTCGCTCTTTCTTGCACCTTCACGATTTTTGCGTGAACAATTTCTCGCTTTTGGTGTTCCACCAGAGAAGATCATCTTTTCGGAGTGTGGGTTACCGGCACTGTCTACATCGGACAACGGAGGCCAACCCGTCATGCCCGCGCAGCCTGTCCCCAGTCCGTACTGGGGAGCGCGCGTTCAGACTGCAAACACAAAAGGCGGCGAAGATAGTATTGCTGATTTCCTGAACCCTCACCCTAGCCCTCTCCCAAAGGGAGAGGGGATTTTTGCGGGAATGACGGAAATGCCGCAGAAGGATACTCCCAATCGCCCGCTCGTCTTCGGCTACATCGGTGTTGTTGATCCGGTCAAAGGCATTCATCATCTGGTTGAAGCCTTCGAGCCGTTAACGACGGCTGAGTTGCGTATCTATGGTGGAGAAACCGACTACGCTCCGTATCCTGACCGTGCGCAGTTTCTTGCGCAATTGCGACGTTCACCCCACATTCGCATGATAGGGCGCTATGCGCACGACGAACTCGGGCGCATTCTCGGTGAGGTTGATGTTGTGGTCGTTCCCTCAATCTGGTACGAGAACGCTCCGCTGGTTATCCGTGAGGCGTTCTTGGCGAAGAAACCCGTTGTGACCGCCGCGTTTGGTGGGATGCCGGAGTGGATACAAGAGGGAGTAAATGGTCTGCTCTTTCGTCCACGCGATGTAGCTGATCTGCGACGAACCCTCGAACGATTTATTAGTGCCCCATCATTAGTCGAAAAGCTCTCTCATCAGTTTCCGCGCGTGCAGTCTATCGAAGCGGATGCTGAGGTGCTCGAAGGGTACTACCGTGAACTTATCAATCGGAGCATCTGACATTCATGTACTATTGTGAGGTTTCAACTCAGCACGATGTCAATACAAGATTCTTTATCAATCGCCATTCCCTGTCGAGCTAGTGAGCCAGGTCTACGTCAGACCTTGGAAAGTCTCTATGAGGCATGCTCACACACACAGTTACCTCCAGGTTCGATCAGTGAACTGCTCGTCTGTATTAACGGGATTCGCTCTGGGGAAGCGTGCGCTCCGTTGCAGGCGGTGCGCGAGTTTTGTCAGCAACATAAGATCGAGTGCGAAGAAGTGTGGATCGCTCACCAGAGAGTGGAAAAGGAAGCGGAGAAACGGAGACCCGAAAAAGGAATGGGAGAATCGGAGCGCGGGAGAACCGGCGACCACCCCTCCCATTCTTTCTTTTTCCCCGATTCCCCGATTCCCCGATTCCCCGATTCATTTCCCAGATGTACCGTCCTCTTGACCGACCAGAAGGGTAAACCACCAGCGTGGAATACCTTGTGGCACTGGGCGACAGGAACGATGGTACTGTTCTCTGATGCGGATGTGCGGATTGATGGCGATGCTGTATATGCTCTCTCCTTGCGCATGCAACAAGATGCCACATTGAACTTAGTCGCAGCACGGGAAGTGCCATTCCTACCCAATGGCGGTACGTTGTGGAGCCGAATAGGAGCCATTCCCTATCGGTTTGACTTTGGCAATGCTGGAGGGCGATTACTGCTGTTACGAAAGGCCGTCCTGCCGAATGGTATTCCCGAGGATCTCTTACTGGAGGATGCGTGGTTGACCGTCGCGGTTGGGAAAGCGCATGTCGCGAAGGAGTGGAATGCACGAGTCTGCTTCGTTCCGCCGACGACATGGCGTGACTATTTTGCGGAACGTGTTCGTACTGAAGGAGGAAAGCTACAAATTCAGCGCGAGCACGGGCAACTGTTGGCGGCTGGACCGATCGCTGAGTATCGCTGGTCGCAGTTCTGGCAAAAAATCTCTCCGAGTGAGTATCCATTGGTGGCATTGTCGACAGTGATTAAGGGAGTCGCTCGTCTATGGGCGCGAGTGGCACTCCTGCGGAAGGACTCTTACTCGCTGTATCATCCATTTTCATCAACGAAGGAATGGAAGGGGCAAGTGGAGTGATCAAGGCTTCGATCGTCATTCTTACGTGGAATTCGACGGACCTGTTACGCGGCAGCCTGCAATCGCTGCCTCAGGCGTGCACCACTTATCCGTATGAAGTCCTTGTCATCGACAATGGTTCGCGTGGGTATTCGCCAGCGTCGCTCCGTTTTGAGTTTCCGTGGATGCAGCTTGTGGTTAACCGTGACAATCGCGGTGTCGCGCCCGGACGGAATCAAGGGATTCGTGTTGCCCAAGGCGAGTACATTATCTTGCTTGATGACGATACGGTGGTAGAGCCTGGAGCGTTTGACCGCCTCATTTCTTACATGGATGCTCACCTCCAAGTGGGGCTGTGTGCACCGAAGCTGATAGGTCTGGACGGTCAACTCCATCTCACGTGTCGGTTCTATCCCACATTGCTCGATAAAGTCGCAAGACAAGTGCCGTTTGCTGCTGCTCAACGACTGCGACAGCAAACGGAGATGGCAGATTGGGATCACAATTCCATTCGTGCGGTTGACTATGTTATTGGCGCGTGTCAAGTCATTCGTCGGGAAGCGCTGATGAAGGTCGGCCTGTTAGATGAACAGATCTTTTATGGGCCGGAAGATATCGACTTCTGTATACGGTTACGTCAAGCTGGGTGGCAGGTCGTCTACAATCCAGAAGCAGTGGTGATTCATAAAGAACGACGGGTCGCCCGATCCTTCTTTTCTGGATTGAGCTGGAAGCATTTGTGGGGTGTGAGCTATTACTTTTGGAAGCATAAATATCTGTTTTCCCGGCAGAGGTTGTATCGTCGCTTGGGAGTCGCTGCTCTCGATACGCTTTCTGCTTCATAACTGATGCAGCGTATGGCAGATACACCAGTCTCAGCGGCTGCGGTGCGGCGACCGACATTGCGGTACCAAACCACATTGTTGGTTTTGATGTTCGCAGACATCCTCTGTGTGCTGTTGATGTATCTCATCACCTTCGTCCTGCGTATTTATGTTTCGTTTCCATTTACTGTCGATCTCCTACCGTCGATTCGTTTTAGTGAAGTGAATCACCCGCTGTTTATCCTTGCGACTTCACAAATCATTTTGTTGTACTTTTTTGGCTTCTATGACCTCCATGCCTTGGTGCATCGGACTCGATTGGTGACAAATGTCGCCGCAGCACTCGGCGTACAGTTACTCGCAACCTCGGCCTGGTATTTCTTTCGCGGCGATTTGCTCTTCCCTCGTTCTGTGTTGGTCTTGTTGTGGCTACTCAATACGGTAGGTGTGACCGTTCTTCGCCTATGGGTGGTGCGTTGGTTGGCACGGGTCCGCCCTCTGCGGGTGTTGCTCGTTGGTGCGGCTGAGGAACTGGTGACATTCCTCTCTGGCCTTCCAGAGGTTTTTCATACGCCAGGGTTGAATCTGGTCGGCTTAGTCGCTGTCGATCATCCCATGACTGCTACTGCGCACTCTTCGGTTCCCTGGCTAGGAAAAGTCGAAGACCTCCCACAACTGATGCGAGAATATCATATCGAGGAAGTGATTCTTCTTTCACAACCGACTTGGAAGGATTCGTTTATCGACAGCTTAGTACGTTCTTCTGACGGATGGCGTGAGTATGAAGATAGGCCACGGGTCCTTGTGGTGCCTTCCGTCTATGACATTTTAGTTGGTCGCGTGTCGACGTTACGATTGCATGATGTACCGTTAGTGGAGGTTCTCAAGGATCCACAAGAAGATCTAGCGTTTCTCGTCAAAGAAATCGTCGATGTTGGTATTGCTGCCGTTTTGTTGTTGCTCAGTCTGCCAGTTTTGTGCATTGCCATATGCTGCATCAAATTCACATCGAGTGGTCCGACCCTGTATCGGCAACGCCGGGTCGGCCGCGATGGGCAAGAGTTTGTCATGTACAAGTTGCGCACTATGGTCGATGGTGCAGAGGTGGCGACTGGTCCAATCCTGGCCGGAGTGGGTGACGAACGGATTACCCGCGTCGGTCGGTTTTTGCGTGCCACGCGAATCGACGAAATCCCTCAACTCTTCAATGTCTTGAATGGCACTATGAGTTTGGTGGGGCCTCGGCCTGAACGCCCTGAGTTTGTTGAGGAGTTCTTGCGGACCATTCCCGGATATGCCGAACGGTTACTGGTCAAACCCGGACTCACCGGACTTGCGCAAGTGAATGGTGAGTATCACACAACAGCTGAGTACAAACTCAAATACGACCTCGCGTACATTTATAACTATTCGTTATGGCTGGATATGCGGATCATGGCAGAGACCGTAAAGGTGATGCTGACCCGACGAGGGGTGTGAAAAAAGACGTTGTCTCGACATTTGTTGAGCTCGGTTTCGAGATTCTCAATTGGCAATGTCTAAAGCGAGATGGCTGTCTCGATAAAATCAGAGCGATTCTTCTTGCCTTGCTTTGCTCGTTTGTCGACAATCTTGAGGAGTTCTTGAGAAAGGGTGATTGATGTCTTCACTTTCATACTACCAAAATGCTACTTCTCTTCGCAGGCGTGGAGACAGTGTTGCATGGGACAAGACGCGCCTCGATATGGGGAGATGGACAGAGGAGGGCGAGTGAAGGCTGATCGTATGAGAAGAGTGTTACTTGCTCTCCTGTTTTTTTCTTTTCCTCTGCCAGTCGCCTGGCAACAAACTGCGCTGTCCTTTCTTCTGGTCCTGTTCGGAACGTTCCTCTGGCATGAGCGACGTTGGCCGACAACTCCGCTTGACCGTCCGTTGCTGTTGCTCTTTGGTGCCTTGCTCCTCTCGACAGTGTTCAGTCCCGCCGTAGGAAACTCACTGCTTGGCTATCGGAAATTGTGGCTTGCCTGTGCCTTTTTTGTCACGGCGGCATTGGTCCGTGACCGAAAAGATGTCGAGCGACTTATTACTGTGCTGGTAATCACCGCAAGTGTGGTCGCTGTATATGCGATTGTTCAGCACTACACTGGGATTGATCTGAACAGACAGTTACGAGGAAAGCCACCTGATGTCGATCCTTTCTGGTTTGGGCGTGATGAAGGGTTCCGTAGCAAAGGGCTTCATCCGTCCGGTATTACGTTCGCGCATAACTTGTTATTCCCCCTGACCTTTGTCACGGCGTGGCTCTCGTGCTCTGGGCTCGTAATTCGCCAGCGGCTTCTCCTCGCCGTGGGGTGGGGATTGATGGTGTTTGCCCTGTTGTTCTCGCTGACCCGCGGGGTGTGGATAGCCTACGCTGTGGTGTTATTTGCGCTTGGCGTGATACGTGGTGGAAAGACATTGGCAGGTGTGACTGCCGGAGCGATTGTCTTTGCTGTTTTTCTGCTGACTGCTGGTGCAGGGGTCCAAGAACGTTTTCAATCGACCTTCGATTTCGTCCAGAACCTCCCTCGTAGTCAGATTTGGCAAGCAAATATCGACATGATCAAGGAGCGCCCTCTCCTTGGTTGGGGCTATGGTAACTATCGTAAGTTTCGTGACCCTTTCTATGCGCAGCACCCGACAGCGAATCACACTGGTCATGCCCACAACACGTTCTTGCAAATTGCTGTTGATAGCGGGCTGATTGGACTCGCGGCGTTTCTGTTTTTCTTCTGGTCGGTACTTCGCTTAGGATGGGAGACCTATCGACGTATTCCCCCTGGAGACGAACCTTATCGCAGTTTCGTGCTCGGTACGTTGCTCAGTATTGTTGGTTTCTTGATTGGCGGGTTGACTCAGCACAATTTTGGTGACGCAGAAGTTGTCATTGTGATGTGGGCGGTTGCTGGACTCATCGCACGGGCACGAGTCGGGCAAGACGAAGGGAAGAAGGAAGAGTGAAACGTTGAGAGTGAGGAGAGCTGAGCGTGACTTCTATGTCTTCCATTCTTCACTCTTAATTGATGAAAGCCCTTGCTGCTGCTCGGTCGCGTCGATATGTTGAACACCATACAACATGCACCGTCTGTGGGGTTACATTGTTTACTACCGCGCTCGATATATGCGCGGAATTCTTTGCCTGATCGTCTCTGCGACCTTGGCGATGTCCATTCCGCTATTGCTCAAATGGACGATCGAAGCGATTCAGCATCAGCGACCGTTTCGCGAGGTGATGTGGCACGTGGTGGCGATCATAGGGATTGCTTGTGTCCAAGGAGTGGTCCGCTCATTTTCGCGCTTCATGATCTTCAATGTTGGGCGGGACATTGAATACCAGCTTCGCAACGACCTCTTTGCTCACTTACAAAAACTCTCACTCGGATATTATCAGCGTCAAGCAATTGGCGACTTGATGTCACGACTGGTGAATGACGTCACCGCGGTTCGTCTCCTCCTGGGGCTTGGGATTCTCAATTTATTGAATACGCCGCTGTATTACATTTACGCTGGCTCGGCGATGGTGATGATGGACCCACAGTTGACGCTTGCCGCGCTTGCGACGTATCCACTCATGTTTCTTTTTGTCAAACGTATGAGCCGGCAGATGATGGAGAAGACGCTGAAAGTCCAGGAAGGGTTAGCGGATCTTTCGACTCGGGTGCAAGAGTCGGTGAGTGGCATGCACGTGGTACGTGCCTACGTTCGTGAAGATTGGCAGGCGGCTGAATTCGGTCGTCGGAACGATACCTTTCGTGAAGAAAGTATGAGTCTCGCTCGCGTGCGAGGACTATTTCCGCCGCTGATGAAAGCGGTCTCTGGCCTTGGGCTCCTGGTGGTACTGTGGTACGGCGGGTCTCATGTGATTGCTGGGCGCCTGAGCTTGGGAGATCTGGTTGCCTTTATGGGCTATCTCCATCTGTTAGCATGGCCGACTATGGCTCTCGGCTGGCTGATTTCTATCGTCCAACGAGGAAAAGCCGCCTTGAAACGATTGGAGTCCATTTTTCAGACGCAGCCGGAAATCGTTGATGGCCAAGGCGATGGTTTAGCGCGGCAGATTCATGGTGAGATTCATTTTCAAGATGTGGACTTTGGCTACCGTGCGCACGTGAATGGTCACTTGGTGTTACGCGATATCAACCTGACTATTCCTGCTGGAACGACAGTGGCCGTCGTTGGCCGTATGGGTTCGGGGAAAAGCACGCTTGTGCAACTCCTTCCTCGCCTGTTCGACGTTCAGAATGGGACCATTACAATCGATGGCCAGGATATTCGTACGTGTTCTCTCGCGGCATTGCGACATTGGGTTGGGTTTGTTCCGCAGGACCCTTTTCTGTTTTCTACGCGTATTAAGGAGAATATCGCGTTCTCCTTACCTGCGGTTGATATGGAACGAGTACGCTGGGCTGCGCGGGTTGCCCACCTTGACCAAGATATTGCCGATTTTCCTCGTGGCTATGACACCGTTGTCGGCGAACGTGGGATTACGCTTTCTGGCGGGCAGAAACAACGCATGACCTTAGCTCGCGCACTGCTGGCTGACCCTCCTATCTTGGTCCTGGATGATGCGCTCTCCAGTGTTGACGCACAAACCGAGCGACAAATTCTCCGCGGGTTGCGTGAAGCAACGCATGAGAAAACCGTCGTCGTCATTTCTCATCGGATCGCTGCAGTTCGTGATGCCGACATGATCGTCGTTCTTGATGAAGGTCGGATCGTCGAAACTGGTACCCATACACAGCTTGTGGAACGTGGTGGAATCTATGCCGAGATCTTTCAGCAACAAGCGCTGGAAGAAGAGTTGGCAGAGCTATGATGCAGGATGGACAACGCGAAGAAGCGTTGGGAAAAACGTACGACATAGCGCTACTGCGTCGCTTGTGGCGCTATGTGCGCCCCTACCGTGGACAGTTCCTACTCGCGGTTATCTGTCTGCCGTTGACCTCGGCGTTTCTCCTTGCCCAACCCTATATTCTTAAACTTGCCGTTGACAACTATATTGCTCACAATGATGCAGCGGGATTAACGAAAGCTGGCCTGATGTTTGTTGGCGCACTGGTTGGCGAGTTCATATTTTTCTATTTGCAATACCAAGCGACGATGACGGTTGCGCAGCATAGCTTGTCAGATTTGCGGGTTGATCTCTTTAATCACTTACAAGCATTACCAGCGAGTTTTTTCGATCGTAACCCCGTGGGACGACTCGTAACCCGTCTGACAACTGATGTTGACGCCATCAATGAAGCCTTTACTGCAGGGACACTTACCATCTTCATGGATGTACTGACGCTGGTCGGTATTGTCGTGATCATGTTGACGATCGATGTGAAGCTCACGCTTACGACTCTGGCATTACTGCCGCCTCTATTGGTGGCCATGAACTTTTTTCGTGTCCGGTCGCGAGACACCTACCGTGCGATTCGCGAGCGGCTGGCTCGTATCAATGCTTTCTTGCAGGAAACCCTTTCGGGAATTGCTGTTGTTCAGCTCTTTGCCCAAGAGAAGAAATTATTTGCTGAATTTGATGAGCGTAACCGCGAGTTTCGTGATGCTAATCATCTTTCCAACATTTATGAAGCGACATTGTTTTCTCTCGTTGAAGCCGTAGGATCAATTTCCATCGCCCTCATGTTGTGGTATGGCGCAGTGCAAATCGGAACTGGTGTTGTGGCGCTCGGAACATTAGTTGCATTCGTCGAGTATTTGCAGAAGTTCTTTGTTCCCATCCGTGAGTTTGGTACGAAGTACACTACTATGCAGTCGGCGATAACTGCGGTTGAGCGCGTGTTTCAATTGCTCGACACTCCGGTGACCATTGCTTCCCCATCTCTGACTCGCGAGCCAGAGCAGGTGCGTGGACATATCGTGTTTGATCACGTGTGGTTTGCTTATAAAGGAGACGAGTGGATTCTCCGGGACGTGTCATTTACCCTGGAGCCAGGGCAGAAGGTCGCACTCGTCGGCGCGACCGGTGCAGGGAAGAGCACCATCAGCAAGCTGCTCAATCGGTTTGCCGATGTACAACATGGTCGTATTCTGATCGATGGCGTCGATGTGCGTGATTGGGATCTCAGAACCCTTCGCCGTCAAATTGGGATTGTGTTGCAGGATGTGTTTCTCTTTGCCGGTGATGTCGCCACGAACATCACGTTAGGCCGAAGCGATATTACTCAAGCTGATCTCGAACGTGCCGCAAGCTACGTCAACGCCAATCGGTTTATCAGCCAGCTTCCACGTGGATACCAAGAGCCGATACGTGAGCGAGGGTCGAATCTTTCCGGTGGACAACGTCAACTTCTCTCGTTCGCGCGAGCACTGGCCTATAATCCGACGATCCTTGTGCTCGATGAGGCAACGTCAAGCGTTGATCCGGAGACCGAGCTG
Source organism: Deltaproteobacteria bacterium (assembly GCA_016874775.1). Taxonomy (NCBI): domain Bacteria; kingdom Pseudomonadati; phylum Myxococcota; class Myxococcia; species Deltaproteobacteria bacterium. Next base: position 8,338 of record VGTJ01000108.1, on the reverse strand, counting down.
TTGATTCAAGATGCGATGAATAAACTCATGGCAGGGCGGACAACCATCGTGATTGCCCACCGCTTTTCAACGATTCAACACGCTGACTGTATCATCGTTCTTCATAAAGGACAGGTTCGTGAGATTGGTACGCATCAAGAGCTGATCGAACGGCAGGGAATCTATTGGCGTTTGTACCAGCTGCAGTATGGGACTCCGTCACTATCGGTCGGTTCACAGTTTGCGGAAGTTGGTGACTAGCCACAGATAAGAAAAGGCAAAAGGCAAAAAGCAGAAGGCAAAACCGACATGAGGTCTCCCTTTGCTCTGGTCTGGCGGCATCCTCTCTATAGGCATTCTCCTTCGCGCCGCTCCTCAACGTTTCTCCTGGCTACTCTCTTCTTGTTACTAGCTACTCTTGTACTTTCTGCGTGCTCGCCAACGTATGTTCTCCGGGCCGGATATGAAGAAGCCAAAATTCTTTGGAACCGTCGCCCGATTGTCGAGGTGTTAGCGCGGCCAGATCTCGATGCTACGACCCGCGAAAAGCTGGAAACGGTTCTACGAGTGCGGCAGTTTGTTGAAACCGATCTGGGGTTCAAGACTGGTGGGAGCTATCAGTCTGTGACTGAGATTTCCAAACCACCTATTGTCTATGTTGAGACTGCCGCTCCCCGCACGAAGCTAGAGCCGTACACCTGGTGGTTCCCGATCATTGGACGCGTGGCGTATAAAGGCTACTTCATTCAGGACGAGGCAAAACAAGAAGCGCAGAGGCTGGAAGCCCAGGGATATGATACCTTCATCCGACCAGCGTCAGCGTTTAGCACCCTAGGGTGGTTCTCCGATCCGCTCTTGCCGCACCTTCTGAAATACGACGCAGAGACCCTCGCCAATATTATTATTCACGAGCTGTTTCATACGACTTTTTACATCAACGGGCAGTCGGCTTTTAATGAGTCGCTCGCTAACTTTGCTGGGCATCGTGGAGTGATTGCCTTTCTGACAAAAGAACAGGGGAAGGAAGCCGCAGCTGTCCGCCAGGCAGTGGCGACCTGGGAGAATGAGCTTGCGGTCGCTGGCTTTCTTGGTGGAGCGGTGGAGCGATTGAATGCGCTGTATAGCTCATCTGTCGCTGAAGAGGACAAGCTGCAACAACGCGAACAGCTCTTCTTACAGGTGCAGGAAGAGTTTCGTCGCTTGCCGGCGAAGGTACGACGCAACGCTGATTTAGCGACCGTCAAACTCAATAACGCCGTGCTATTGCAGTATCTGGTGTATTTGCAAGAGCTCACGCTCTTTGAACGTATCTACGAGCAGCACGGGCAGGATTTGCGGACGACACTGGAAAAGATCATGGCTGCGGCGCGCAGTAACGATGACCCTTTTGTGGCTACACGGACACTCGTGTCAACGTCTTCGTGGCTTATGGACAGGTGACCTCCTGCGACATCGGCACCCGGAACATTCATGCACCTTGCATGAGAGCCCCGCGTTGGTGTCATTCTGAACGCAACGAAGAATCACTCTGAGAGACCCTTCGTTTCACTTAGGGTGACAAATCTCGGATACCAATACTTGTGGGTGTCGATTTATCCCCTCGACTTCTTCTTTCCCAGAGGTAATCGCGGTTCATTGGCATCGGGATTTTTCGCCTGCTGGCGGCGATATTCGAGGCAATGTTCGGCGATCCAATTAACGGCTTTGATTACTCCTGCGCGCACCGTGCGTTGGGTTGACGGTTCCGGAGCGACCGCGGAGCGAAGTAGCTCCGCACTGAACATCCCTTGGAGAGCGGGGGACAAGTCATGCGGCGTGGTGGCGATCCGGGTTTCGGCAATAAGGAGCCCTGTTTTTCCGTCAAACAGATACAAGGCCATTTCCACGTGATCTTGCTCGCTTGTGGGGAGATTGGAGAAGACCCGCGTTGCAGTAGCGGTTAGCGAGCCTCCTCGATTTGGGTCGGAAGTGCCAAGTAAGGGATCCGCGGCAACGCCGGCGGCGACACTGGCCGGACTCAGGCGATACGTGACAACCGAGCCTGAAACAAAGAATTCCGGTTCTTCGTGGCTGCCAACCTGAGCGGTAATCAATTCCCCTTTCTTTCCACGAACAGTTTTTTCTTGAGGTTCCAAAACGACGAACTGCCCTGTCTGCCGGAGGGCGTTCACTATTTGTGCCTCCATGCCTCGCCCAAGCAGATTGCCTCGACGTGGGGCGCGTCCTTGTGTTCTGTCATCAAACTCGACAACGGCTACTTGCGCTTTTTCGCCGGCCCATCCCGTTTGAGGAGGGGGGGGAGGAGGAGCAGAGATCGAGGTGCGTGACGGTGGAGGCTGTACCGAGCACGAGGCCATGAAAAACAGCAGCGTAACTATGAACCAGTAATACCCTCGACATTGTTGCATAGGCGGTAACTTTTACTCATCTGACGATCAGTCTATATGAACTTATTACTCTTTTTGGACGGCTGGGGCAAATTGTGGCCCTTGAGGGCGGGGTTATAATCTCGGATCGACCGGCTCACTTTCTAACGCCAGGACGCCGAAGACGCATTCATGAACCCGATAAAAAGGCTCCTGCCGCACGAAGCGCTCTAAGGCTTCGATCCCTAAGGCAAACTCGCGCAAGGCGAGCGACCGTTTCGCTGCAAGCCCGCGTGCGCGTAAACGTTCCAGGTGTTCAGGCGCGGTATATTCTGGGCCATAGATGATGCGGAGATATTCCCGCCCGCGACACTTAACCGCTGGTTGTACCAAGCCGCGTTGACCTTTGCTGACGAAGGTCCGAGGTTTGATGACCATCCCTTCGCCGCCACGCGCGGTCAATTCTTCCCACCAGGCAATCCCCGCAGCCTGGTCGTCTCCACTAGTGACATCAACTCTCTTGTAGGGAGTTGCCAGGAGCACTTCCTCGTCAGCGCGGCAGACCTTAGCAAGGGTTTCCATGTGCCATACATGATCTTTGTCGCTATGAACCGCACCCTCACTGGCAAGCACATGGAACGGTGCGAGCTTGAGATCGGTGAGTGAGTGGACCGGCCAGCAGTAGCGTTGATAGGCTGCGATGTGGTCTTGCGTCATGGTGGCTCGCTGTTGATAGCGATCCAGTAGGGCAGTCGCCTCAGGGCCTTGCCAGGTGGATTGCTGTAGCGCCGCTACAGTTTCAGGGAGTGCCAACCGAGCAGCGGCACCGACTGCCGCATATTGCTGTCGCAAGAGCTCTTGCGCTTTTACTGACCACGGCATCAGTTCGCAATCAAGGCATATCCAGTCCGTATCGAGTTCCTGCCAGAGCCCAGCGCTATCCAGTGCCTTGCGTAGTCGTTCCAGCAACGCCGTTTCGAGTGTCCGATCATCAAAGAACCGCCGTCCGGTGCGCGTGTAGCAAATGCCTATACCCTCCTCCGTAACGCCGAATCGTTTCTCTGCGACGGCCTCATTGCGGCAGACGATCACGACAGCTCGTGACCCCATATGCTTTTCTTCGCAAATGACCTGTGGGATACCTTGATGGCGAAAATAGGCAAAAGCTTCTTGGGGGCGTTCTAGCAAGTACGCTTCTTTCGTCGTCTCAGATGGTGACATGGTTGGGGGCAGATAGATCAACCAGCGAGGATTGGCAGCAAAGCGACTCATCACTTCTAATGCGGCTATCGTGTTTTCCTCTCGGATCGTGACATTGCCGAAGAGGCGGGTGTTGACGATCCGCTTGCCCAAGACATCTTCGATCGCAGGAAGATCGTCTGCTTTTGGCGGCACTGGGGCAATGCCTGACACCGCAGCAATTGGGAAGGGTTTGGCAGATTCGTAGTAGACTCGCGCGGCGGGAACCGAAACCAGCTCTCGCTCAGGATATCGCAGCGCAGTCAACTGTCCACCAAACACACAGCCGGTGTCAACATTAATCGTGCGATTGAGCCATTCAGGCTCGACCACTGGCGTATGGCCGTAGACAACCATCGCCTTACCGCGATACTCGCTTGCCCAATTATAGCGAACTGGTAGGCCATACTCGTCGGTTTCACCCGTGGTTTCACCGAACTGAGCGAAGTCGCGTACCCGTTTGGACGCGCGGCCTTGCAATGCCTCACTCATGCCCGCGTGAGCGACAACGAGTTTGCCGTCATCAAGTACATAGTGGCTAATTAGGCCATCGATGAATTGTACTATCCGTCGCTGAAATTCTTCAGGTTCGTTTTCAAGTTGAGCCAATGACTCTGCTAACCCGTGCGAGATTTGGACGTTGCGACCTTTTAGTTTGCGCAACAACTTGGTGTCGTGGTTGCCCAGAACACATAGCGCCGTGCCCGACGAGACCATGTTCATCACCAGGCGTAGGACTGCAGGAATCTTTGGCCCGCGATCGACGAGGTCGCCGAGGAAGATGACTTTGCGCCCATCCGGATGCGTTGGGGGTTGGGGACTGGGGGTTAGGGGTTGGCTATCTGAAGATAATAGGTCACCGCTATAGCCCAGTTGTTTCAGTAATATGACGAGTTCATCGTAACAGCCATGCACGTCGCCGATGATGTCGAACGGCCCATGCTCATGTTTACGATTGGTCCACAGTGGTTGTCGTTCGATTGTGGCCGAGGCGACTTCTTCTGGGGAAGACAAGACGAAGACAGAGCGGAAGCCGTCTTTGTCCAACCACCGCAATGATCGGCGCATGAGACTATGGTGTTGACGGACGACATGCGGGCCGAAGTCACGGTCTGGGCGAGATGCATTACGCTCGTTACACAGTTTCTCTGGCAGATTCATCACGACTGCTACCGGCAAGCAGTGATGCGCACGGGCGAGTTCGATCAAGGGTTTACGGTCTTCTTGGCGGACACTGGTTGCATCAATGACAGTGAGTTTCCCTGCCGCGAGTCGCTTGTCGGCGATAAAATGCAGTACCTCAAAGGCATCTTTGGTGGCGGTTTGGTCGTTTTCGTTATCACTCACCAATCCACGACAGACATCCGATGAGAGAATCTCTGTCGGTTTAAAGTGCGCCTGCGCAAAAGTCGATTTGCCAGACCCAGACGGGCCGATTAGGACAACGAGGCAAAGTTCAGGAAGTGTGAGTTTCATTGTAGTTCGTGGTTCGTAGCTTGTGGTTTGTAGCTCGTTCTAAATTCCCTCTCCCTCACAGGGAGAGGGCTAGGGTGAGGGTGATTACCAAAGGAAACAAAATCGCCTCGTGTCTTTATGCAGATTGTCCTGCACCGGCAGTGACAACCTCATGAGCCGCGGCCCACTGATCAATAGGCCGCCGCTCAATGGCCGCCGCCATCAGCTCCGGAAAAAGATTAGGCGTACACGCAAATGATGGAATGCCAAAGCCAGCAAATGTCGCAGCGACCTGATGATCATACGATGGAGCACCGTCATCGTTGAGGGCAAGCAGCGCTATCATCTGGATCCCCGATGCGACAAGCGAAGCGGTGCGCTTGAGCATTTCCTTCTGATCGCCGCCTTCGTAGAGGTCGCTGATGAGCACGAGAATGGTATCGTGCGGCTGTTGTACGATACTCTGACAGTACGCTAATGCTTGATTGATATCGGTTCCGCCCCCCAGTTGCACGCCAAACAAGAGGTCAACCGGATCGTTCATCTTTTCTGTTAAGTCCACGACTGCAGTATCGAACACGACCATTTGTGTCCGTACCGCAGGAATCGACGCCAGCACGGCACCAAAGATACCTGAGTAGACGACCGACGTGCCCATCGAGCCACTTTGGTCAATGCACAGAATGATATTGCGCAGTGACGTGCGTTTGCGACCGAAACCAATGCGAGTCTCAGGAATCACCGTTCGATAGTCTGGTTGATAATGCTTCAAATTCGCGCGAATCGTGCGGTGCCAGTCGATCTCATTGTGGCGTGGTCGCCGATTACGCGCTGCGCGATTGAGGCTGCCTAGCACTGCTTGTCGCAGCGGGTTGGCCAGCTTGCGCTCAAGCTCGTCCACTACGCGCCGGACGACCAGGCGAGCGGTCTCTTTAGTCTTCTCTGGCATAATCCCACTCAGCGACAGTAACGTCGCAACCAGGTTCACATCCGGTTCGACGGCAGCCAGCATTTCTGGTTCGAGCAGCATTTGTTGCAGATGGAGACGCTCCAAGGCGTCCTGCTGCATGACGCGTACGACAGAAGAGGGGAAATAGGTACGAATGTCGCCCAACCAGCGGGCAACATTGGGTGAAGAACCTCCCAGACTTCCACGTCGGTCAGCATCGTAGAGCGCACCGAGTGCACGGTCCATCGTTACATCTGCGCCTTGTAGGGCGCAGCCAGTGCCATCGGCTTCATCACTCCCAAGAATCAGTCGCCAGCGGCGGAGATGTTCAGTATGTGTTTGCATAATAGAAGTAGCGTGCGGGGTCGCACGATTTGGTTTAATTCAATTGTAATCCTAATAGCCGTGCGACCAAAGGCAGCACCGCCTCGGCACGGGCCACATCAAAGTCGCTGGTACTGGTGGCCTGAGTGACAGGCGAACGTGCGCCACGCGCAACTCGCTCGCCGATCTGCCGCCGCTCTGGCGCGGGAAAAGTGGCAAACGTGCGACGAAGAAGAGGCAAGACTTGTGTGAACACCTCGCCAGATAAATTCGTGACCCAGTTGTCCAATACCTGCCAGAGTGTTTCGTCATGCAACAGGAGTAAGCCGCTGCCTTTCAGAAAACCTTCGACCCATGCGGCGGCTTGAGCGGGTTCATTGGCAGTAGACAACGCAAGATTAAAGCGGCGGGCTACTTCATCAGCGGCAAATACTCTTGAGTCCAGTAGCAAGCGACAGCACTGACCAGCCAAAAGACCATGCAAGCCGCTTTGATCGGTCATGCGCCGGAGGGTGTCTGACCAGCTCTGGCGATACTCATCGTTCTGCAACAAATTGATGGCCGCATGAGTATTAGCAAGATACGTGGACATCGCGATTGCCGCTTCATCATTAAGCGAGGCGCACGCGCCTGGTAGCCCAACGCTGATGCGGGCGACCAAACCAGTCACAACCTGACTCACCATGGTGACATAGGTCTGACGCACGTTGCCATAGCGCATGACATTCGCCAGGGGAGGGAGGGCATTCATGAGATGGGTCACATCACTGGCGCTGGCTGCTTCGGTCTGTAGCCGTACCATTAAATGAGCAAGCGCCGTGGGCAGGTCGGCTAACAAGGTGTGCTCAACTAGATTGGTGAGCGCCGGTAACTGTGTTGCTTGATCTGCCGTATGGCGGATGAACGTTGACGTTGCTTCTGAGACCGTATTACCCCACACGCCGGCCTCAATGAGTTTAATGGCGAATTCGGGCTGCCATTGCACCCGCCAGAGTTCGTGAAAGGTGCTGCTCTTGTTCTGTGCTTCTTTGCGCTCTCCCCACGGAATCCCCAGTAAGGCGAGACGATGCAGGAGATAGCTCCGGTCCAGATCGGTCTGCTTGCGCAAATCAAGATCAAGATTGCGCCACGTCGCTTCAGCAGGGAGTCGTAGCCGTTTCTGTTCGCGCTGCAAGTCCTGCTGCAACGGTACCATCGGCGTTTCTTCTGGCACATGCCCTAAGGTTTCGCCGACGATCAATTTGTTGTGAATAAGTTGCAGCGGTAGCGGATTGCCAAAACAGATCACTGTCTGTGTGGCTTCGTTGAGTTCTGATAAATCCGGTAATCTGCGGCCACGGAACGACGCCAGGGTCTCGGCGAGGCGGACCGCTTCAATCACATGGGACGAGGAGACATCGATGTCGGTTTCGCGCAGAAGGCGGGCCACTCGGGTCAACCAACGAATCACTGGCTGATCTGAGACAGTCCAGAGGTGATGATACCAACCCGGTGATTCGATCCCCGCACCGTAGCCACTTGCGGTACTTAACCGCCCGTTAGTCCATGGTACCCACGTTGCCGACACTTTCACCTTTGGTAAGCCTTTGAGGAGCGCTGTATCCTCTTTTGCTGGTGGCATGGTTTGCAGGGCTGGCACATGCCAGGCACCGCACACGACCGCAATGCGTTCATAACCCTCACGTTGCGCCGCACGAATAGTTTGGCGCATGTACGCTTCACGCTGGGCTTCGCGGGGATCTGTCGAAGGAGGCGCTGAGGCGCGCAATTCTGTCATGGCTTCCGCAATGGCAGCAAACACGTCGGTACTATCCTGACGCTGTTCAACGATGTGTTCCCACCATCGTTCGCCATCGTTGTAGCCAGCGGCTTGGGCAAGCCAGCCGAGAGGGTCAGGAACAGGGATTGGGGATTGGGGGTTAAGTGTCGAGTCTCATGACATCGCGCACTAATTCTTAATGGAAGGACGTCTCACGACATCGTGTACTCTGTCACTAACAAAAGCCCTGCCCGAACGCAAAAGCCG
>VGTJ01000107.1 GCA_016874775.1 Deltaproteobacteria bacterium | reverse complement strand
TCAGGGAGAAGGTCAGGATGAGGGAGTCGAGAAGTCAAAAGCCCTGAGTTTTCATCCCCTCACCCTAGCCCTCTCCCTGAGGGAGAGGGAATTACTGCACTGCCAACAGCTTAAGTTGTGACTGGTGGGCGTTGACCTCACCCCTAGCCCCTCTCCATGACTGGAGAGGGGAAGAAAGGAGGGGGCGTGCGCTGTGCGCACGCTGGTTTTACCATGACATAAGAGTGACTTGACCTAGCCGATCTTCGCGCTTTGCCCACCATCGACCGGCAAGATCACTCCAGTGATGAACTTTGCTTCATCTGAATTGAGGAACAATGCCGCATGGGCAATATCCCAGCCAGTGCCCATCTTGGCGCCGAGCGGTACGATCGCATCGCGTTCTTTCCGCAGTTGCTCTCGTGAAATGCCGCGAGCTTTCGAGATGCCCTCAATCGCCATCGGTGTATCCATGAGGCCCGGCATGATGCAGTTGACGCGAATCCCATACTTGGCATTCGACAGCGCCAGTTGATTGGTAATCGCGTTCACTCCAGCCTTCGAAGTCTTGTAGGCCAAAATGCCGACATTACACACCGCCGCGATTGACGAGATATTGAGGATCGCGCTACTCCCCTGTCCGCGCATAACCGGAATGACGTGTTTACACGGCATGATAACGCTTTTCATGTTGACACCGAGAATCCGATCCCAGGCCTCTTCAGTCACTTGATTCAGCCCACCGTCGTTATCACCAATGCCAACATTATTATGCAAAATATCGATACGACCAAACCGCTGCACACATGCTTCCGCCATCTTCTTACAGTCGTTGCTATTGATCGCATCAGCTTGAAAGGGGATCGCTTCGCCGCCTTCTTTAGCAATCATCGCGCAAGTGTCTTCCGCAGAATCGAGACGCCGGTCGACAACGAAAATTTTCGCTCCTTCGCGAGCATACAGGATTGCACTCGCACGTCCGTTCCCGATGGTCTCACCAGGAGTTTGGCCAGCACCGACAACGATAGCAACTTTGTTTTTGAGACGATCAGACATGGGGACCTCCTAAAAGCGCCACTATGGGGCTGGGGGCTAGGGGCTGGGGACTAGTTTTTTACAAGCCCCAAGTCTCTAGCCCCTAGTCCCAAAAGGGGAGGGGCGGGGGGCGGTTACGTTTACGCCTCACGTATTCTCAAACGACGTCGTCAACCCTGGATCGAGCTGCACTCCCAACGTGTTCAATGCCATCGACACGAGGTTGTACTGGCCAACAGCAAAGACAATGTCCATCAACTGCTGGGTATTATAGTGCTTGCTCAACCCCTGCCAGGTTGTGTCGCTAATGCACGCGTCTTTATGCAGTTCGTCGGTCGCTTTGAGCATCAGCACATCGCGTTCGCTCCAGCCTTTGGCAGTCGGACCGACCTTGATGCGGTGCACTTCATCGTCAGTAAGACCAGCTTGTTTACCAATCCGTACATGCTGTGCCCATTCGTATTCGGCTTCACATAGCCAGCCGATGCGCAAGATCACAAGCTCACGCTCACGTGCAGGCACAGTCGATTTGAATAACACATGGTTACCAAACACCAGCCAGCGCTTGAGCAAGTCGGGATGATGCGCCAGAGTCTTAAAGATATTGGGCACTTCGCCTTGTCCGACTTTAATCTCACGCAGTGTTTCCTTGACTTTATCGCCCCACTGCGATTCATCGATTGGGGCGACACGAGGTTTGCTGAGTTTCATGACCGTTCCTCCTTTCGTTGGTCGATGGTGTATCGTGTTATGTGTGAAGGAAGCAAGGGGTGCATCCTCTCGGTAATGGCTCAGTTTGATACGCAGATGCGTCTCCGTAAGGGCGGCCCCAAGTCTGCGTAGGTCGGGATAAGGCCATAAGCCGTTCCCTGCTTCGTCTGTCGGAAACGCTGCGCTTATTCCGGCCTACTTGCATGCCGTGCCTCTACAACTGCAAAAGCGACTCAGCTATTTTATTGCTATGAGCAAACTGAAAGATCTGGCTGGCCATCTGATCGACGAATGGACAACGCATTCCAGCTCCTTTGCCCGCACTGGCTTCTGGGGCGCTTTTGGCGGTGCAGGAGGGATTCCTTTGGCGCGCAGTACAGGGCGCTTGTTGATCGCCCAGCGTTCCCCCAGAGTCCTGCAGCCAGGAACGTGGGGCACGATTGGTGGCGCGATTGATCCTGGGGAAGGACCGGAAGATGCTGTGTTACGCGAGATCCGCGAAGAGCTCGGCTTTCATACCGCAACGATTGACGACCTGCACCTGTGCTACGTCTTTCGCGACCAGCGCACCTCGTTCACCTATCACAACTACATTGTTCTCGTAGACGACGAATTTCAGCCAACCTCAAATTGGGAAGTGTCAGCTCACGCCTGGATCGAATTCGGCCAATGGCCATCGCCGTTGCACTTCGGCATGGAAGCATGGCTGCGAGATGTCGAGGGTGAGTTCGTGTTACGTGAACTTACCAGCAAGCGTGGACAGCGGTCGTAAAGGATGTAACTGTACTAAGGACGATTTGATCAGTGAGTAGGAAAAATCCGAAAGCGTTTGCGTCCATCAATCCGGTAGATTTCAAAGTCAGAAAAATCAACCGTCAAAATTGTTTGCAACGACTCCCGTTGTGCAAGCCGCACCAGAGTCGCATCAGCAAAGTCCATGGGCCGATCATGATACTTTTGCATCAGGGCATGCAGGACTGGCATATCGGCATCATCGATAGCAGCAACCGTCACCGCTCCAGAACGGAGAAATGCCCATGCTGCTTCTACCTCGTGGGGATTATCTCCAACTAGATGAAAGAGTTCAGCAAGAACGGATGCCGATGTAACAAACGGAAGAGCAAACTCCGCAACTGCATCAACGCACGCACGATGCCAACGATCACCTCGATCCACGAGCGCAAGAATAGCTCCAGTGTCGATTAAACCTTTAAGACGCACGGCGATTGACCAATCTCGTTCGCACGAGAGAGCGCACCTGTTCTGAACGCTTAGGATTATGCCCTTGAATCGCGCCGAAAGTCGCCGCTGCAGCCGCGTGCAATCGCTCTTGTTCGGTTTCTAGCTGATTTCGTTCCTGGCGATGGACAGATAACCAATCGGCAACGATCCGCTCAAGCAAGGTGGAGATTGGAGCACCTTCCTGACGAGAGACCTCTTCTAGGGCATGCTTCAATGTCGGAGAAAGACGCCAACTATATACTTCTGATTTCATGCACGACACTGTAGTTCACGGTGCTCTTTTCTGTCAATAATCGTAATATATGAAGTAACTTCACGCTCAACCATTGCACTTTTCCGCGTGGAATGGTGGAATACCGCCCACATAATGGAGGGTAGAGATGATGACGAAACGACGTGTAGCCTTGAGGCTGAAGTTCACGCTACGAACAACAGCGTTACTCCTGCCGCTTGCGCTCGCTGCATTGGCAATAGCGGACGACAAGGACCTGGCTCAACGTGGCGGTGCTGCCGCTGGTCCAGCTTCGTGGGTTGATAATCTGATGCCCATTACCCAAGCCGATTGGAGTTACAATCGTGCGGCCCATCTCTTGGAACGTGCAGGCTTTGGCGGCACGCCTGAGGAAATCGACCGTTTGGCAGCAATGCCTCCTGAGGCTGCGGTGAATTGGGTGGTGCAGTATCAGAGCTTCGACAATGCCCAGCTCCCGCCTTTTGATGAGTCGGGAATTTTCGATGCAACGATCGAGCCTTTTCCGAAGAGTCGTGAGGATGTCGTCCGCATCGCGCGCGAAAAAGGCGAAGCGATGGGCATCAAGGTCAAACCAGGCGGAGACCGACCGCTGCAGCCGATCATCAATCGCTTCTTCTATTGGCTGCGTGCGGATGTGATGGAAATGCACCGCGGTGGGCAATGGTGGGCCAACCGTATGTTGCGCACCAAGCGCCCGCTCGAAGAGAAGCTTGCCCTCTTTTGGCACGGTCATTTCGCAACCTCTGATGTTAAAGTGCGCGATTATCGCAAGCTGATGCAACAGCTCGCACTGTTTCACAAACATGGTAATGGCAATTTTCGCGATCTGTTGATTGGTGTCGCCAAAGACCCAGCAATGCTGGTCTATCTCGACGCCGGAGAAAACCTCAAGGGGAAGCCCAACGAAAACTTTGGGCGTGAGATTCTCGAACTCTTCACTATGGGTGTGGGGAATTACACTGAGCATGACATTCGCGAAGCCGCACGGGCGTTCACTGGTTGGACCAACGACAGCCTCAAGTTTGTTGTGAAACCAGAGCTGCATGATGATGGCGAAAAAACCGTGCTGGGCAAGACCGGAAAATTCGATGGTGTCGAGGTCATCGATATCATTCTCTCACGCGAGGTGACCGCGCGATTCATTGCTAGCAAGCTCTACCGCCATTTTGTTCGTGATGACATTTCTCCTGAACAGTCTGCCAAACTCGGCAAGATTTTGTATGACAATAAGTATGAAATGAAGCCACTATTGACGGCAATCTTTTTGTCACGTGATTTTTATAGCCAGCCCTCGTATGGCACTCAGATTAAGAGCCCGGTGCATCTCGCCATTTCGACCTATCGTAAGTTAGGGTTGACGGAAGTCCCTGGCATCCCAGATTTCAACACCATCACCGAAAACCTCGGACAAGAATTGTTTCATCCGCCCAATGTCGCTGGTTGGGAAGGTGGGCGCAGTTGGGTCACGCCTGCGTTGTTGCTGGCGCGCGGGAACTTTGCGCGTGAGGTGCTCTTTCCTGATGTCGTAAACTTCAAAGCTCCTGATCAATATATGCCTGAGCAGAACCGCCTGGTGGCCGTCAAAGTGGCGCAGGGTATCGAGATTACCGAGGCGACCAAAGAAGAGGCGGTCGACTATTCGGGCGGCAGCATGTCGATGTTCAACCAGATGGCCGGTGCTGATGAAGATTACAACACTCGTTATGGCAGCACCCACGGCTGGGAAGAAGCCTTTCGTCGGGTTAAGCCAATTCCTCGGCGAGCCGCACAGGTCAATTTCACACAAATGGTGACCAAGGCGAAGCTGGAAACTCCTTCTGCGGTTGTTGATTATTTTACGGCGCGCCTGTTACGTGCACCGCTCGCGGCAGATGATCGGCAAGCATTGATCGACTTTTTCACCAAAGAGTTAGGTACTGAGAAGATTCAATCAGCAATGACCTATCTCGAAGAACCTGTACGTTTGCTCGTCCATGCCATCATGAGTACGCCTGAGTATCAGCTTGGGTAACAGGCTATATGCAACGGTTAGGTTGTTACGTCATTGCTTCGCTACGCTCGCTATGACGTTCTTCTCTCGCTTTGAGAACAACTGTTGAGAATAAGGATCAAATATGTCGGTTAAATCATGCTCTTCTTGTTCAATCACTCGCCGTGATGCGTTACGACTTGGTCTCTACGGCCTTGGCATCTCGGCAGGCTTGCCAGCCTTCTTTCAAACTGCAGCCTCAGCCTTAGCGGCTACGGAGGACGGCACCAAAGCCCGCGAAGCCGAGCGCGTTCTCGTGGTTGTTGAACTCTCCGGTGGCAACGATGGGGTAAACACCGTCGTGCCGTATGGTAATGATGCCTATTACAAGCATCGCCCAACCATCGGCATTCCCGTTAACAAGGTACGAAAGATTGACGACCATTTCGGTTTTCATCCGTCGATGGCCGGGTTCGAGAAACTCTACAAAGACGGCAAGCTCGCAGTCGTGCATGGCTGTGGGTATGAAAAACCGACGCTTTCCCACTTCTTGTCGATGGGCTTCTGGCATACTGGAGCACCCAATGCTGGGGAGAAGCTGGGGTGGTTGGGTCGTCTTGCTGATGGCATGGACGCCAAAGGGCAACGCAACTTCATCGCCAATATCGCGACCACCCAGTCACTCGCAGTGCGTAGCCGCAATCATTCTCCCTTAGTGTTTGACGATCCGGCGACTTTCGTTCGTAGCGGCATCTATCAACAAAAGCCACTTTTCGATCGCTTCGGTCGTACTCGCACCACCGGCAACTCGTCACTCGATTTTCTCACTGGCATTGCCGAAAATGCAACTGAGAGTGCGTCCTTCGTACGTCAAGCCTGGGCAGACTACAAAACCCCGGTGGACTACGGCGCTAATGCGGCTGGGTTAGGGCTCGACTTACGTAAGGTTTCCGCCTTGATCAACGCCAAGATGCCGACTCGACTGTATTACGTTCCATACGCAGGCAATGTGTTCGATACCCACGTACATCAGCCTGATACTCACAACCGGTTATTAACTTATACGGCTGATGCTCTGCGAGCATTTGTTGATGACCTGAAGCGCATTGGTCGCGACTCAGATGTAGCGGTGATGGTTTTCACGGAATTTGGTCGGCGCGTGCCAGAGAACACCAGCAAAGGCACTGACCACGGTACGGCAACACCGATGTTCGTACTCGGTGGACCAGTCAAAGGTGGTCTCTATGGCAAGCCCGTCAGTCTTACTGAACTTGACGATGGCAACTTGCTGTACACCACCGATTTCCGGCGTGTGTACGCCACAGTGATGCAGCAATGGCTTGGGTACAACGATACTGCGTCGTTATTGCGAGGTGAGTTCGAGATGTTTCCGATGTTTGTGTAGTGATAATTGTAAGGGCGAACGGCCGTTCGCCCTTACAGCCTACAACAATGCCGGTACCGGCCCTTCACCAAGATACAATCGTCCTGTTTGCTCATACACATTACGGTTCACCATGATGTGTTGTGTCACCACATGCACATCGCGAAAGCAGCGTTGCAACGGACTGCTGGTGTGGATAGAAGACCCACCAGCCGCCTCGTACATCAGGTCTACCGCTTTGACTGATTGAAATGTCGCATTAGCTGCCGCCAAACGTAGATCACGCCGACTCTCGACCGTCAACTGCTCGCCAGCAGCCGCGATATCCCAAGCCGCATCAATGGCATCAAAAACAAAGGCACGAGCTGAGCGTAACGCCGCTTCGGCCTCGGCAACTTGAGTTTGGACCATTGCGCGTTGCGCTAATGGTCGTTGGGTCCAGGTTGGCACCTTCTTGGTTGCCAGAGTCGTTAACTCATCGATGGCTCGTCGTGCTATCCCTAGCGCAACCCCGCAAACCCCAACCGCAAGCAGACCGAAATAGGGAAAACGATACAACGGTGTCTTAATCACTGGTGGTGTTCCCCCAAGGAGGATGGAACGTCCGTCAGGAACAAAGGCATCTTTCACTTGGAAGTCATGACTACCAGTGCCACGTAGGCCGCTGGTATTCCAGGTGTCGAGAATTTCGACTTGATCTGCAGCGAAGACCATTAAATGGATTTCCGGTTCACCAGTCTTAGCCTTACGTGGTTTATCGCCTTCCATGATGAGCGTACTTCCCCAAATCCATTGGCAATTCTGCGTGCCACTGCCCCATTGCCAACGGCCAGTCACTTTGTGTCCACCGGCAACTGGAACTGCCTTACCTGTCGGCGGGGTAGAACCACCAGTGATAATGTTGGTATTGGTTCCGTACAGTTCGTGCGCCCAACGGTCGGGAAGAAACGCCGCAAGGGTCGCGGTCGTACCACCAATCATCACACACCAGCCGGCTGAGCCATCGGCGTGTGACACTTCTTCAATAACGCGAACAATGTCGGCGGGATGAAGTTCGTCACCATTGAAAGCCTTTGGCAAAGCGATACGAAACAACCCTGCCTCAGCGAATTTCTGCGCCAGGTCTGCTGGCAAACGTCTGCCTGTTTCAATCTCTTCAGCTCTGGCTTTAATCTCGGGGGCGAGACTTCGAGCCGTGATGACTTGAGGAACGGGATTTGCGTCTTTTGCCGAGTGGGAAACAAATTGTGTTGCGTTCATACTATACTCCTGGAGTGGGGGAACTGTGCTCTCAGGTCCCCGAAGGTATCCGCGAGTTGTGTTCGCCAACGATACGCCATTGTCCCCCGCTCTTCACCCACGTCAGAAGAAAACGGGCAAATTCGGTCCGCACCGGTCCATCTTTCGGTTTGATGGTGAATGAATAATGTCCCCACGAAACACCAGTGTTCTCGATCACACGAAACTGTGGGTTAATAATCTTCCAGGCGATGCTGTCACAACTAGCAAGCAGCGCGCGCATGGCTTGCAGCACGCCGTCTTTTCCATCAACCGCAAACGGTGACGCTGGTGAGAAAAAGACGATACCGTCGTGATTAAACTTCGCCCAGGTATCGAGGTCACCAGCATTAAACGTTGCTACTGCCTGTTCAAAGGTTGCTTTCAGATCATCGAGGTCTGCCATATTTCATTCCTCTTATTCCTTATCGCGAAACCAAGTAGATCGCGGCTATGGCGCAGAGAATGCCGAGAAGGCGCGAGGTCGTCAGCGCCTCACCAAAAATGACGACACCCGCGATGCTGGAACTCACAATAAATAAGCCAAAAATCGGCACGACAACCGAGATTGGTCCACGACTCAGTGCCAGGTAATACGCAGTGACAGACAACCCGAGCAGGACACCCGCCACAAGCAACATCCCCAATGTTCGCGTTGGCATCTCGATGGCAAGAGGTAACCCACGGCCCCAACTCACCACGAGAGAGGTGATGACAAGAATGGTGTTGGTGATCACGACTGCAAGTTGAGGTGGAGCGCCTTGTTGAGTTGCGAGTTTAATCAGTGGCGCGACCAAGCTGTAACACACCAAGGCGAAAAGCGATAACGTCACATAGTTCACGAGTGATTTCCCCTCCATGTCTGTGGCAAAAGATTCTGGGAGAACTAAGCACAGGGTAGTGAAAAAGCCAATTGAGGATAGCGAATATTCAGATGAAAGGACCATGCAGGATAGCTCGTAGACGTCATTCCCGCGAAGGCGGGAATCCAGGAGGCTCAATCATTGGCCTGTGGTTATTTTGCCTGGATACCAGCTTTCACTGGTATGATGATGTGCCATGCCGCAAATAATGAGGCTTTTTCACACCCTCGGCAGGCTTCAGTAATTCTGGTACAACACACCGGCGTGCATGGTTCGCGCAACAACTTCGTTTCTCAAGGGAGGGGCTTTCAATGCCAACACTGAATCGGGATGGTGTCAACATTTACTATGAGGTGCATGGCTTAGGTCCTGCAGTGCTGCTTACGCACGGGTTCAGTGCCACGGCAGAGATGTGGAATGCCAACATGTCCGTCTTGTCGGCGTGCCACAAGTGGATTCTGTGGGATATGCGTGGTCACGGACGGAGTGATTATCCGACCGACCAAAGCCACTATTCAGAAGCACTGGTCGTTGGCGATATGGCAGCGTTGCTCGACACCTGTGGAGAAAAACAGGCAGTGATTGCTGGACACTCACTCGGTGGTTATATGTCGCTCGCGTTCCACCTCGCATATCCTGAACGCACTAAGGCACTAGTCCTGCTCGATACCGGACCAGGCTACAAAAAAGATGAAGCCCGTGCTGGTTGGAACAAACGCGCCGAAGCGATGGCGAAGAATTTTGAAACCAAAGGTCTCGACGCGTTAGGACGTAGTGCTGAAGTGATGGCATGCACCCACCGATCTGCCCAAGGACTTGCCCTGGCCGCTCGCGGCATGTTGGCTCAGTACGATGCCCGAATCATTAACTCATTAGAGACGATCAAGGTTCCGACACTGATCGGAGTTGGAGCAAAAGACGAGATGTACTTTGCTGGGGCAGACTACATGACCAGTAAGATCCCTGGCGCGACCAAAGTGATCATTCCCGATGCTGGTCATGCGCCAAATATCGATAACCCTGAAGTGTTTAACAAGGTGGTGTTGGAGTTTTTGGATAAGGCAAAGTAAAAACGGCAGAATTGACTTTCCTCACGATTCTGGCAGGAGATCTACGATGACCAGGGAAAGCTCGTTGAGATTCATGAAAAATATCCACTGGACAAAGGCCACAAGAAAGTTCAGATCTTAATTAAATGGACGCAAAATTTTCCCCCGAGCAGAGCTCAGTTGCTTCTGTCTTACGCCCCAGGAGAGGATGGTTTGAGTCTCAGCTTGATACTCGCATATTCATTGCCCTGAACTCACCATTCAGGCGTCTATACTTTGCTAATGACCCAAAGCACTCGTGAGATTTTTTAGAAATCCCTCAATCTCCGTGCATATGGGCGAGCCCTTGTACTCGTCTCGCCAGTTGGTAGAGTCCTATTGGATCACAGCGCCCCTTCCGACCGACGTGCGCTGTGAGGATGGGGATGGCTAAGCGTTGCGCTTCACTGAAGACTCTTTCGTCCGTAATAGCGGCAATAGGGAGGGACCACTCTTGCGCCGTCTCTTCAATGCTACGGGTATTCGCTTGCATTGACTCAACAACTCGCGAGATTGGCAGCTTTGGGCGGCCAACAAAGAAGGCTTGGCGCATCCAGTGGTCAGGCTGCTGCATGAGGTAGCGATATACAGGGGCTGCAGCCTCAGTTGTCCCTGCCGTTGATGCTGGAATATCAAGAGGAGCAATGTCAGTCATGTTGTTGTTTTCTTTTATGGACGAAAGTTTTACAAGCTGGTAAGCGGCGTAACATTGCTCTATTTAGACTCTATTCAACAACCTGTAGGTTAATAGGAAGAGTAGCGGCTCTTCTAACGTGCGACCCGTGCAACGCGCATTTTCTCATCGACTAGTTTCCCGCGCTCGATAATCACTTCGTTATCGAGGATCACCGTGCAGTCACGCATCGGCACATCATAGTGCCCCAGTGTATTGCGTGTCCCGCCTCCCTGGGTGTTGGGTCCAGTGGAAAAGAGAAAATTACCAGGGAAGGTTCGTGCTGCGGCGCGGCTCCGTTCAGGTGCATCACCAGAGAGCGCGATTCCGTACCACAACGCCTGCGGATTCAATCCCCAGCCAAGATGTGAGACCGCGTATGGATCACGATCGTCAGGGTGGCGTTTGTTATCGGCTAACCAGTCAGCCATGAGTTTGGCGTCAAGACCACCGTCAATGTGAGTGATGAAGCCATCTTGAATGGTCAGTCGTACTTGGTCGTGGATATAGCGACAGTAGGGGAGGATGACGATATCACCCGGCTGTAGCACCACTGTGCCATTGGCTGATCCTTCATTGGGAAAGGTATGCACATGACCCGCGCCCCAGTGATCGAAATGCCCTGGCTCGTCGGCAAATCCATACTGACTCATGACTGGATACTCTCCACATTGATAGCGCAGGTCAGTACCTGCCCCGCTGACCACTCGTGCTTCTCGGGTTCGTGCTAACCGTTGGTGAGCATGCAATACGGTTTCCTTGAGGCCCGGAGGTGACATCAGTCGCTCTAACTCATCTGGTCCGTCGATAATCATCAATACGCGTGAACCACCAGTGAGCACTTCTTTCAGCCAGGCTGTAAACAGGGGTACGTGGAAGCAGATGATCAGATCGGCAGCTTTGACGGCGTTGAGCGTCCCCTTACATTTGTCAATAGTCGGCACGCCCACCTTGGTCCATGACGGGATTGAGTTGACACACATCTCGTACACATCGGCCCCAAGTTCGTCAGCGGCAGCGAACGAGGCTTCTACATACTCCCGTCGCGTCGAGAGGTCAGTCAGCAAGACCAGCGTCTCTCCTGCTTTTACTCGGCTCAACTCGAATTCTTTACGATATAGCATGCCCAATTTGGCAGGATTCACTTCCTGTGTGCGGACTCCGGCGTGCATGGCCATACAGTACTCTCCTGACAGAGCTTCTCTACACCCCATCACTGAGGGGTCTTGTGAGCTCACGTTACATCTGCCACAAGTCGCTCAGAGGTAGCATCTGCTTAGCATAGAGCACGTCTTCTCCCAACCCGTCTTCAGAAGACAGTACAATACAAATAGAAAAAGGAGGCCCCCAATGGAAGCATTACGTGAAAATCCAGCTTTCGGTATTTATGCCCTTTGTGCAGCGATACTGGGAGTGAAGATGCTAGCCTCGGCGTTTTACACCGGATCAAGGCGGCAAAAGACAAATGGCTATATCAACCCTGAGGATGCGCAACGGTTCGGTGGTGAGGGAGTCGTCGCAAAACCAGAGGAAGCTCCGGAGGTCGCTCGTGCACTACGCATTCAGCGCAATGATCTCGAAAACATCCCCCTCTTCTTAGCCATCGGATTGATTTATGTCCTGAGTGGCGCCTCAGCGACAGGGGTGATGATTCTGTGCGGCTTGTTCACCGTCGCTCGCGTCGTTCATACCTTTGTGTACGCCAAAGGGATTCAGCCTGCCCGCGCGATCTGTTTTGGTATCGGTGCTCTGTGTACGCTGGTGATGATCTTTCGCATCATTGTCAACGTGATGTGATCGCGGTCCATTGCAGAATAACTACGGAGAGTTTTGACAAATGCAAACCCCAGCCTCGTGTTGACGAATAGTTTAGGTCCTGGACTCGTGGAAAACCTGGCGACGTATGCGCGCATGGCGGAGGAACGTGGCTTTCGTGCGGTCTTTGTTTCCGAGGCTGGGTCTGATGCACTGGCGGTGGCTCAGCATCTGGCGAGTGTCACTTCTCGTATTCAGGTCGGAACCTGTATCACCAATGTCTATCTGCGTCCGCCATTGTTGGCTGCGTTGCATGCCATGACGATCGATCGCTTTGCGCCAGGGAGGTTGTTGCTTGGTCTGGGAACCAGCTCTGAAGCGTTAAACAAGCTGTATGGTCAAGAGATGGCAAAGCCAGCTGCAACCATACGCCAGTATGTCCAGGCAGTACAAAGCGCTCTCCGTGGCGAGCACGAAACGCTTTCACAGATGAAAAAGATGGGCATGGTCGTACCGCACGCTGCGCACCAGATTCCTGTTTATGTCGGTACGGCTTCGCAACAATGTCTGGAAGTGACAGGCGAACTCGCCGACGGCTGTTTTACTTCGCAATGTGCACCGCATGGGTTACAGGAAGTGAGAGAACATCTGAGCCGTGGCGCACAGCGGGCAGGAAGAACAGCGCGAGATATTCCGCTCGCGCCATTGTTGCATTGTTGTGTCGAGACAGACCGTGGCGTTGCGCTACGTGCCGTTCGACGTGTGCTCGCTGCTTATGGACAACGTCCGCTCTACAATCGTTTTCTTGCACGTCAGGGTTTTGTCAAAGAAGCAGAGGGGATCGCGGCGGCTGCAAAGAGGGGCGACATGGCTGCCGCCGCTGCTGCGGTTTCTGACGACATGGTAGAGCAAGTTGCAGCAATGGGCACTCCACAACAATGCCTGAAGAAAGTTGAAGCATTCGAAAAGGCCGGAGCATCGTACATGGTGCTCTTTCCGATGACAGTTGATGGAGATTACGACCGTAACGTGCGAGCGACATTGGACGCTTTTGCGAGGTAAGCTCAACGGAACAAACCGAGGGTTGTAGGAGGGTTGTAGAAAGAGCACCACCAGAGCAACGAACTATGTCATGAAAGGAGCGAAGGTTTGAAACCAAAAGTGAGGTGTGGGCAGCTAAACACCCGTGTGGTCGGCGCTGTGAATATCCTGCGCGCGGGCACGAATTGCGCTTTTGCTCCGCGGCTCCGGCGAGTGTCATTCTGAGCGGAGCACCGCGGAGTGAAGAATCTCTCAGCGGGAGCGGGGGAAAGATTCTTCGCTTTGCTCAGTATGACAAAACCGCACTTTCTACCCGCGCAGAGTATATATCGCTCAACGTACCTCTATCGGACATTGCCACGAAACTCCGTCCTTTCCAACACCATAAAACGAGGTCAGACCTTGCGAAGTTTCGCCTGCGCTACCCCCTCGCTGCCCTTTTTCAGCAAGGTACTTGTGCAAGGCCCGGCTATAATTGCCTCATCTGCGATCGCCGCACTCTCAGAAGCTGTTGAGACTTTCCTCAGAGGC
The DNA here is from genome assembly GCA_016874775.1 of Deltaproteobacteria bacterium. Lineage (NCBI taxonomy): Bacteria > Pseudomonadati > Myxococcota > Myxococcia > Deltaproteobacteria bacterium. Next base: position 7,855 of record VGTJ01000107.1, on the reverse strand, counting down.
CAGTGCAAAAAACGATACCGTGCTTCGACAGGCTCAGCATGTACGGGTTCATCTCGTCCCTTTTTCAGTTCCGTTTCCACTCAGCCTGAGTCCTGAGCCTGTCGAAGGGTCGAAGGGATTTTCAACAGCCTCTCAGTAGAGGTCGGTCGTCCTCCTGTATTCATGCGTGCCGGTGACACGCTGCCGACAAACGAACCTCAGACATGGTCAAAACGATCCAGGTTCATCACCTTGGTCCAGGCCGCGACAAAGTCATCGACAAACTTCTCCTGGGCGTCCGCACATCCATAGACTTCAGCCAGAGCGCGGAGCTGAGAGTTTGAACCGAAGACAAGATCGACGCGCGTTGCGGTCCAGTTGACTTCGCCTGACTTACGATCTCGCCCTTCAAACACTTCAGCGTCCTGTGCGACCGGCCTCCATTCTGTGCCCATGTCGAGCAGGTGGACAAAGAAGTCGTTGGTCAGCATCTCCGGTCGCTTGGTAAAGACACCGTGTTGGGTCTGGCCGACGTTGGTATTCAGCACCCGCAGGCCACCGATGAGGGCTGTCATCTCCGGCGTCGTGAGCGTCAGTAATTGCGCGCGATCGACCAGCAATTCCTCGGCTGAGACAGAGAACTTGCTCTTGAGGTAGTTGCGGAACCCATCCGCGACCGGTTCGAGCACAGCAAAGGAAGCGATATCGGTTTGCTCCTGCGTGGCGTCCATACGTCCCGGCGTGAAGGGAACCGTCACTGGGTAACCAGCATTCTTGGCCGCTTGCTCGATACCTGCACAACCGGCCAAGACGATCAGGTCCGCCAGCGAGACCTGCTTGCCGTGGGAATGCGCACTGTTGAACGCACTTTGGATACCCTCCAGAGTCTTGAGGACCTTGGCCAGTTGAGCAGGCTGGTTGACTTCCCAATCCTTCTGCGGGGCCAGGCGAATGCGGGAGCCGTTGGCGCCGCCGCGCTTGTCGGAACCACGGAACGTCGACGCTGACGCCCAAGCGGTAAAAACCAGTTGTGAGATAGACAGACCAGAAGCCAAGATCTGGCTCTTCAGCGAAGTGACGTCCTGGGTATCAATCAATTTGTGATTGACCGCGGGAATGGGGTCTTGCCAGATAAGCTGTTCTGCAGGAACCTCGGGGCCAAGGTAGCGCGCACGCGGTCCCATGTCTCGGTGCGTTAGCTTAAACCACGCCCGGGCGAACGCATCGGCGAACTGATCAGGATTCTCCATGAAACGCCGTGAGATCTTCTCGTACGCCGGATCGAACCGCAGCGAGAGGTCCGTGGTCAGCATGAACGGGGCATGACGCTTGGATGGATCGTGGGCGTCCGGGACCGTACCGGTGCCTGCTCCGCCCTTCGGTCTCCACTGATGCGCGCCAGCCGGGCTCTTCGTCAGTTCCCAGTCGTAGCCGAACAAGTTCCAGAAGAAGTTGTTGCTCCATTTCGTCGGCGTGGTGGTCCAGGTCCCTTCCAAACCGCTGGTGATTGTGTCGCCACCTTTACCGCTGCCAAAGCTACTCTTCCAACCGAAACCCTGCTCCTCGATATTAGCTGCTTCGGGTTCGCACCCGACGTGAGACTCAGGGCCAGCCCCGTGCGCCTTGCCAAAGGTGTGGCCGCCAGCAATCAGAGCGACTGTTTCTTCGTCATTCATCGCCATACGCGCGAAGGTCTCGCGAATGTCTCTGGCCGCAGCGACCGGATCTGGATTGCCGTTGGGACCTTGCGGGTTGACGTAAATCAGCCCCATTTGCACGGCCGCGAGCGGGTTTTCGAGGTCGCGGTCGCCGGAGTAGCGTGTATCATCTAACCACTTGTTCTCAGAGCCCCAGTAGATATCCTTTTCCGGTTCCCAGATGTCCTCTCGCCCACCAGCGAAACCGAAGGTCTTGAACCCCATCGATTCCAGAGCGACGTTACCCGCGAGAATCATCAGATCAGCCCAGGAAATTTTTCGACCGTATTTCTGCTTGATCGGCCACAGCAGGCGGCGTGCCTTATCGAGGTTGCCATTGTCGGGCCAGCTATTGAGTGGCGCAAAGCGCTGACTGCCGTTGCCTGCGCCGCCGCGCCCGTCGCCGGTGCGGTAAGTACCGGCGCTGTGCCATGCCATGCGGATGAATAACGGTCCGTAATGGCCGAAGTCTGCTGGCCACCAGTCCTGCGACGTGGTCATCAGGTCACGGAGGTCCTTCTTGACGCCCTCCAAGTCGAGACTCTTAAACGCTTCGGCGTAGTTGAAATCTTCACCCATCGGATTGGACTGGGAGGAATGCTGGTGCAGAATGTCGAGCTTCAGTTGGTTCGGCCACCAGTCGCGGTTTGCTGTACCGCCTGCGGCAGTGTGGTGGAATGGGCATTTGTTCGTATCAGACATGATATTGTCTCCTTTCGAAATTCTGTATGCCCTTCACTGTGCGACGCAGAGCGTACAGTGTCCAATACAAGTTTTGCATGACTGTGATAGGCTGCGGCTATTATGAATTTGAGTCCGCATCCATTCACGCTACGACAACTGCAGTACATCGTAGCGGTTGCTGATCTGTTGAGCTTTCATCAAGCCGCCGAGGAGTGTCATGTCTCGCAGCCGTCGCTCAGTGCCCAGATTGCGGAGATCGAGCGGGTGCTCGGCGTTCAGCTTTTCGAACGTGATCGGCGCCGTGTGGCGTTGACCGCTGCAGGGAAAGAATATGTTGCGCAGGCGCGAGTCATACTGCGCGAGAGCGATGCGTTGGTTGAAACCGCGCGACGGTACAGCGATCCATTCTCTGGTACGTTGCGTATCGGCGTGATTCCCACGATCTCGCCATATCTGTTGCCACAGTTGACGAAAACACTACGTGCCGCGTACGGACGCTTGTCGTTGGTCTGGACAGAGGACAAGACGCACATGCTAGTGCGCGCGCTCAACGCTGGCGCGATCGACGCTGCGCTGCTGGCGTTGGAAGCGGACATTGGTGACGTCGAGCGCGAAGTGATTGCCAAAGACCCCTTCGTCTTAGTCGCGCGCGTCGGTGATCCACTCGCCGCGAAGAGTACGCCGACCACGGCGGCAGAACTGCGTGGCGCCACCGTGCTGGTGCTCGAAGACGAGCACTGCTTTGGCAAACAAGCGCTAGAATTTTGCCTCGGCGCCAAAGCGCGAGATCACGAGTTCAGGGGAACGAGCCTGGCGACGATTCTCAGCATGGTGGTTGGCGGTGTAGGAGTGACATTGCTGCCAGAGTTGTCAGTGCCCCACGAAGTAAAAACGAAAAAGTTGCGAGTGCGCCAGTTTACCGAACCACCACCAGCACGCACCATCGGCCTCATCTGGCGCAAACAGTCAGCGTTGGCACCGGCGTTGCGTACGCTTGCAGCCACCATGTGCCATGCCTATCCAAAAGATTCAACTTCGTCGACCGCCGTGAAGACTCGTCCTCCTCGTGCCGGACAGGCGCTCACGACGCCGATTACGAAAGTGCAGTAAGAATACGCGAAAAAACGTGCTCTTCTGTTTGTGAAACCAAAATCCATTCCCAGCATTTAATCGTATACATAGAACAAGGAGGGAATGATCATGACGACTACCCATAGAATGATGCTCGGTGATCTCATCCAGGCAGTCAGCGCAGTTTCCGCCAACGATACTGAAGCCTGAGCAACGCTCTCGCATCTCGTGAACAGTGGCAGAGTCCACCTGGGAAAAAGTGCAGCCCGCGCCCGCATTGATGCTCTCCCGCGCACGCGCAAAGTGACCGGCCTGGTCCTCCACAAATAAGCGCCACATCGTGCCGAGGACTACGCAGCTCAGTATCGGCGCATATGTGGCGCTCTGCGTGTTCTTTCTGCTCATTACATTTCAGGTTCCTGCAAAAGAACCGTCAGCAGAGCGCAACAGAACACAACTGACGGTCGCAAATGTTGTCATTACCGTCGACACTGCTCCTGGCAAGCTCGCATTATCGCGTGAGCAGGTGTTGCCGTGGATTGCAGAGGCCGCGCGTGCTGTCACTCAGTATTACGGACGCTTTCCTGTCTCCCAACTTCATATTCTCGTTACTCCCATAGCTGGAAGAGGCGCCCCTTCGGGCACGACTTTTGGCCACCCGCATCCGCGCATCAAAGTGACCTTGGGCGATACAGCTGATGAAGTATTCCTCAAACGCGATTGGATAATGGTGCACGAAATGGTGCATCTCGCTTTCCCGCGTGTTCCGCAACAACATCATTGGATCGAGGAAGGCCTGGCAACCTACATCGAACCGTGGGTTCGCCTGGGTATCGGTCAACTCACTGCCGAAACAGTATGGAAAGATTTGCTTGAAGGGCTCCCGAAAGGGCTACCCGCAGCAGGCGACAAAGGGCTGGATTACACGCCCACCTGGGGCCGCACCTATTGGGGTGGCGCACTCTTTTGTTTGCTCGCTGATATTGAGATTCACCAACGAACCCAGAATCAGCTCAGTCTGCGTGATGCCTTACGTGCCATTGTCGACGCTGGTGGCTCTATGCAAGAGGCGTGGCCTCTCACCAAAGCACTGGAAATTGGTGATCAGGCCATCGGCGTTCCTGTCCTCATGGAGCTGTATGCACGTATGAAAGATGCGCCAACTCCTGTTGATCTGAACGATCTCTGGCAACGGCTCGGCGTCGAACTACGTGACGGCACGATTGTGTTTCATGATGACGCCTCGCTTGCTGCCGTTCGGGACGCCATCACTCGTAGTGCAGGAACGCACACGAAAAAATAGCCAGGGTTCAGCAGTGCATGAAACGTACAGGCAAGCTGCTGTGTTTTTCTACGTCGCTAAATGTCACGCACTCTTCAACGTGCATTCAGGATGGGCCTGTGATCGCCTCGCAAAGAACCGACCGTTTCAAGAATTTGCTTCCGCAGTTCCGCTTCGAGCACTGACCGGGGAGTCAGTCGTACCATCCACTCGCGCAGTTTTACTGTGATCGGATTTTGCCATCGTGTCAGCGCACCGAAACGCCAAGACCGATGAACAATCATACACATACTGTTCCATGTGCATCACTTTTCCAGTGGCGTGCCAATCAAGTATGTTGCCACCCCAGGCCCCACGCGGGTGGTGCCAATATCCCAGTCATACTCAGTATTGCCAAGGTGTGAGACAAGCGTGCGCATTTCATCAGGCGAATAGACACGAAGGCAGGATATAAACCCATCCCACAACAAGAACAGTGGGATCAAAGGAATCAGATAGGTAAACACCAAGCGTGAGAGGCGAAATGGTTTGAGAAATGGCGCAGCAAGAAACACCATGAGCGTGCCGACCACGACCCCGATAAACGCGAACACCGAACGGTTGACCATTTCAATGATGGCAATCCCCTGACGTTTTGCTACGGCATCGCGCAACACTTGCTGGGCTTGCATCGGAGACAAATGATGGAATCCATTAGCGATGAGACGAAAGCCGGTAAGTTCTGTGGGGACGTTGGTCGCATCTACCGGCGTCTCGACGCCTGTCAGCACTCCATCAGATTCTCTTTCTCGTTGTTGATAGGCAGGAAGATTGGGAAATAAATCGCTCAAACGAGCACGTGCCTCTAGCCCTTGTTCGCGTAGCAAGCGCACTACCAATCTTGCCGGACCGCCACTGCCAGAGCAAAGATCAAGCAGCTCGTTTTGTTGTACACGTTCCATTGCGGTTTTCAGCTTTCCCACAAACGCTTGATAGGCCGTACCCGACAAATTACCCATAAATGTCAGGTGATCCTGCATGTACGAGCGAATCAGGCGCGGGAACCACGGCTGATCTTCAAACTCAAAGAGTTGCATTCTTCCCATACAATCTCCCAAGTGCGATTACGCTGTCGTCTTCGTCAACCAGTATTGGCGCATGAGTTCATGTGACCATGCGGGCTGGTGGACTTCCTGACGTGGCAAGAATTCAGTCATCACTGGCTTGATATCGAGTACGGGCGTGCCGTTGATCGCATCCAGTTCGGACACAAAAAGTTTGGAGCCTTCGACGCGCACGATCCGGCAAATTGTGCTTCCCAAACGATTGGGACGATTCTTGCCGCGTTGGGCAAAGATCCCAACCGCAGGCCACTCTTTGTTATTACGGGGATGTCGTGCACCCGTCACGATCTTTTCTAACTCGACTTCATGAAAGAGGAAGATAATCTCTGCATGAGAAAAGTCGGCAAGCCCTTGCAGCGCCTCAGCCGTGAACTGATCGGTGAGAGAAATGCATGCTTACTCACCGCCCCAGAAGTCATCTTCGGCGTGAGGGCGGATTGCTTCAACGAAACCAATTGCTTGCACCTGTTCTACCATTGTTAGTTCTCCTCTATTCTTGTCTGTAGCGTGCGCTATGCGCACGGGAATCTACTGATGAAGCCTGCAACATTCATCACCGCCGTTGCCAGGAGTGTCTTGCGAAACCAAGGTGCTTTATTCACTGAGAGTATTCTTTCGGTTGATATCTCCACGTTGCGACTTAGTACGGTGTTCCATCTTTGTGAGCGAATCGCCATTTGCCATCGGGACCTAACACCGCCTGAATATCATCGACCGGATAGCTCGCCGCATCGCCAGCCGTGCGATCGCCGACCTCAAGATATACGACATCAGTATCGGAGCGATTCGCGAGATGATGTCCTTGACCAGTGCCGCCTTTGAAACCTGCGCACCTGCCAGGGCCGAGCAGTGTCTCGCCAGATTCGGTAATCAACGTCGGCTGCCCTTCAAGAATGTAGATGAATTCATCCTGGCGTGAATGCGCATGCAACAACGACGACACCGAACCTGGGGAGAGGCGCGTCAGATTCACGCCAAAATTCGTAAGCCCAAATAAATCGCCGAGCGGCTGCTTCACACGACCAGCCATACGCGAGGCAAACGGTTCTGGATAATTTGACGGTTTGGTACGTGACGGTGCTTCGGCTGCTGTGATTGCTGCGGGGTATTGAGTTTGGCCCATATCTCTCCTCCTGCCTTTCCGTTTTGCCGAATTTACAGGGAAGAGAACAGTCCGTTTATTCTTTAACGAGCAGGGGATGGCATCGGCATGAATCTTCACACCCACGCATACTGGGAGCGCATTGCGTTTTTCCCCCCTGTTTCGAGAACTTCACCGTGTGTGACGATAATACGATCGAAGTCCCACTCTTGGATACGATTGAGTGAAGACCGAAGAGCCGCACGGTCTTTGACCATCGTACGAAAGATGCGCGATGGTCCAAAGCGACCATACGCACCATTGAGACGCATGAAGACTCGCGTGAACCAGGAGTCAGACTGCTGAATATTGAAAGCAAGGTCAGTCAACATAAGGGTACGGCTCACGTGGTGGAAAAAGACTACTTCTTGGAGTTTTGGTATGCCACCGACGAGATGCTGGGCAAAATCATCGCTCCATAGTCTCGGCGACTCATCCCTCAGGGCTTCGTAGGGAAATGCACTCTTGAGTTTTGCCGGAAGAGCAGGAGACACGTACACCGTCGCGTGTGGAAACGCCTGGAGATGCTGCGAGAGATACAAGTGATGCATGGCATTGGGTGCAACAAGTGCGCGGACGGCTCCAAGTGCATGAATCTCGGTCGTGAGCTCTGGTTGCAGTGGACCTGGTGAATGTACCCACACGTCACCACCGGCAAGTCGCACCACAGTCGTGCGCGTACCAAGCTGTAATCCTCCAACCTTTAGCGGGTGGTCGATTACCCAGACCTCTTTTGCAACATTCCGTAAGTGCGCCATGATGCCTCCTCAGTTAACGAACGAAATATAGCAGGACTTACGCTTGAGGACCACAAGTATCATTTTAGGGATATGATTACCAAGAAGCAGTACGTCGAATATTTGGTGAGCACGCCGAAGAATTGCACCTGTACGTATCT
>VGTJ01000106.1 GCA_016874775.1 Deltaproteobacteria bacterium | reverse complement strand
CAAAGGCCTACAGGTCTCCGACGATGAGTTTCAAGCGCTCAATATCAAACCCGGTAAGTTTCATGGCGATTGGAACTATACGCTTCTTCCTCGCTCTTAATCGGTAACTTAATTCTTGCCCATGCCTAAGATCATCCCTTTTTCAGTTCCGTTATCGTGAACCTTGAGCTTGTCGAAGGGTTTTTCAACAGCTTCTCAGGGTGACAGTCCTCAAAGGCTCATCTTATAGACAGAAGGAAAAATGCTTCTGAAATTCCAGGTCACAGCCTCCACCCTTGCTCCACGGAGCAGACTCCCGTAAGTATCCAGGGCGGACAACGAGTTGGCCTCTCGGCAGGGAGAAAAATACTCATTGATTTCGGAGTGCGCATTGAGGCGAGCCTGGGAAAAGCTCAGGTCTCGCATATTGCTGCTTGCGTTGTGAACAACCGGCAAGCAACCGGACGTCTTCAAGAACGGAGTCAACACGCAAAGGAAACGGTCTATGATTGCTCACTGGCGACAGTCGATTCTGATCACTCTCTGTGTAACAGCAAACGTTTTCGTCCCTACCACATGGGCAAGTGCCGAATCGCGCACCTGGAAGTATGTACACGAACTCTCCGAACAAGAACGGCAGAATATCGATCCGCGGACTGACACTCCTCGTGATGCGACGTTGCCATATCTGCCCGCAGAACCCTATCCCTTCACTCCGCCGTACACCGCTGAGGAAATGGGCTTGCGTGCCATGGAGTTTCCGCACATTGCGCGCTGGAATTTCGCCATGATCGAAGACTTTGGCGCAGTGATGCCAACCGGATACTTGACCACAGCGAAGACGATCGTGCTTGCGGCCCACCCTGAGCCTGAAGGATTGATGGGCTATATTAAGGCAAAGCCTGGTGACATCTATTCACGTTGGCTCTCACAAGACACCTATCCACCAGAAAATGTCGGCAATCAGATGATGATGTTATTGCATCGCACCGACCAAGCCGAAACCACCAAAACCGACATGTTTGTTTATTCACCGGTGTTACGTCGCGTACGCCGCTTCCCGCAACCACGCCGTCAGGATCGATTTCCAGATCAGCCCATGACGTTCGATGACTTTCTCGGGCGCGACGCGTGGGAGTTCTCTTGGCGCATTATTGGCTCTGATGTCCTGACCGAGACAGTACGCTTTCCCACGGCCCGAGAAACGCTCACGTTGGTGTCCGCTGACGGTACGTTGAACGATATGCCAGTCAAAAGTTTCAAGCTCATGGGCAACGAATATCCGTATTACACTCCCGAGGGCGGTGTTCCCTGCTACGTGCTCGAAGCCAAAGTAAAACCCGAGTGGATCAAAGAGTACTACGCACCACGCATTCTCTACTGGGTAGATCAGCATCATTTTTATCCCTTGCGCACTGAGCAATATGCCGCGAATGGCGAACTTGTGGCTATGGAAGTACGACTGGCTGCGTTGTTCAACCCAGAGATGAAAGAGTTCGGTTATCAAAACCAGGTCACCAATTGGTGGAATGCGCAGCTCGATTTTCTCGCGTACGGCATTCATGATGCGCATAAGCATTGGCAATGGACAGACAAAGACAAAGAAACCTATTTCAATCCCGACTTCATGCGTCGCGTGTGGTTCCCTATTCCGATGAAAACTCAAGCGACCGTGCGTACACCGGCAGACATGTTTTTACGGCCCCGTCTGTATCGCGATAAGTTTCCCGAGGAACGGAAGATCATCATCTCTCCAGAGGTTGAGGCCCGTATCCAAGCGCAGGACGCAGCAGGGCGGTTGATATTCACTCAGACCGTCGCTGACGCGACAAAGTAACTCAGAGTGTAGGGAGAGATGTGATGGGTCGTGGAGAACAATACATAAACGTCGCACAGGACTGTCAAAGAACCGGTGACAACGGTAGTCATTCAATTTGGCAATGGTTAGTAGGAGCGCACAGCTTACTCATACTCATACTCACGGTGAGCCTTTTCTTGCCCACACGTAGTCTCGCCAACGTACTCAGCAACGCGTGGGGCGAATTTGATCAAGCGTTATCGATCTTCGACCCTGCCGGGACGTACATCAGTCAGCCCATTGAGAAAACTATCCCAGCGCTGACCTTCAAAGGGTTCTTTCGCCAGTGGTCAGACATTGGCATTCATCGGAATCAAAAGGTCGGCTTTCGCAACAAAGATTTTCGCTTTCTCCAGTTACAGAATCTTCTCGAAATCGAGTTGCACTATCAGATCACCAACAATATTGAGATCACAAGCGTTAACCATTTTCTCTACGACGGCGTGTACAACTGGCAAGGCTCAGGCGGGTTGTTTGCGCCACGCATTAGCAAAACCGCGCGCAACTATCACAACTTCGAGCGCATCGTACGCGAACTCAATCTCAGCTATCGCACGCATAGTTTCGATATCGTCATCGGCAAGCAACAGATTGCCTGGGGAAAAATGGACGGTCGTTTTATCGACATGATCAATCCCATGGACGTGCGGGAATCGGTGCAACTAGAGGCCAGCGATTTCGAGTATCGTCGTATCCCGACATGGATGGCGAATGCCACCTATTTCTTTGGCGGGAATTCATTGCAGTTGCTGTATATCCCCAACTTCGAGCAGGAGCGGTTACCGACACTGGGCTCGCCGTGGTTTCCATCATCCGTGCCGCCATTAGATGCGATTGTGAGAAAACGCAAACGTCCGAGTGGTGGCGATTTTGGCGACCACGAGTATGGTGCGCGGCTCGATATCTCAATGGACCCGCTCACCTGGGGCCTCATCTATTTCTACGCCTGGAACGATAATCCCAATTTCTTCTTGACCGGTAGGGATTTGTCAAACAAACCGATCCTCACGCCACGACACACGCGGTTACATCATCTTGGTCTGACGGCAGATTATGCCACGACTTTCTCTGGGGTACCGTTGGTCGGTGACCTTCCAGTCGTCATGCGTATCGAAGGGTTGTACAGTTTCGGAGTTAAATTCGCGGACGTGCTCCGACAACCGGCGGCCTTTGCTGGGGGAGATGGGGGCGGACATTTGAGTCGGGATACGCTACGTGCGGCTATCGCGCTGGAGTTTGCTCTGCCAGGCAACACTTCGCTGATCATTCAGCCCTCACTCTTCACCACGTTCGGATGGCGGAGGAGTATTGTTGGCAGTGGCTTTGGCGGCGCTACCGACAGCAACGAGTGGAATCTCCTGCCTGTCGTGTTTGTCGAACATCCTTTTCGTTTCACCCGCGATCGCTTGCGGGCGAGTATCACCGTGTTTCCTTTTCTGGGGGCACCAGGTCGTCATTATGAAGGAACGAAAAGCAAACTCGTTGTGTCGTATAAGTTTTCACGTTTTATCACCGGGCGTCTCATCTACACCAGCTACGACGGTGGCGGACGCAACAGCACCTACGGACAGTACAACAAGTGGGATAACATCGGCTGGGAAATCAGCTATGAGTTTTAGAGAGAAGCTTATTCGCTGACCAAATCCGTTGTTCCCGGCATGAGCGCCGGAAACGCTGCGCTTATCCCGGCCTACGCGTATCCCCTTCCCTCTTTACTAAGGCGCAAAATGCGCTAAAGCAGAATGAGGCTATCGGCTTTCAGCGGTCAGTTGTCAGCAAGACAGGAAAAGCTGATAGCTAACAGCTGATTGCTGACTGCTTGTAAACAAAGGAGGTTGCCATGAAATTCGGCATTTTTTACGAACTGTCAGTTCCGCGTCCGTGGGACCAAGAAGCTGAACGTAAGGTGTACATGAACGCCCTTGAGCAGGTGCGTCTTGCCGATGAACTTGGTTTTGACCAGGTGTGGGCAGTGGAGCATCACTTCCTTGAAGAATACTCACACTGCTCTGCACCGGAATTATTTCTCACTGCTTGTGCGATGCAGACGAAAGATATCCATGTGGGGCATGGCATCGTGATTTGTGTCCCAGAATTTAACCATCCGATTCGTATCGCTGAACGTGCTGCTGTCCTCGATATTCTCTCTGGTGGCCGTCTAGAGTTCGGGACTGGTCGTTCAGCGACATGGACGGAACTTGGTGGTTTTCGCGCCAATCTCGATGAAACCAAGAAAAGCTGGGACGAATTCGTCCACTGTATTCCCAAAATGTGGATGCAAGAGCGCTTCAGCTATGAAGGTCGCTATTTCTCCATGCCATCACGGGCCGTGTTACCAAAGCCGTACCAGAAACCGCATCCGCCGATGTGGGTGGCTGTCACCAGCCCTGGCACTGAACTCGATGCCGCAGATCGTGGCATTGGCAGCTTAGGCGTGACCTTTACGTCATTTGCTGAGCAAGAAGCGAAGGTAAAGGAGTATCGCCGGCGTATTCAGAATTGCAATCCGGTTGGTGGTTTCGTCAACAACCAAATGAACACGGTCAATTTCCTCTATTGTCATGAGGACAACGAAACCGGCACCAAAACCGGCATGCGTATGATTCAACACTTTAACTACCTGGCTGCGCAACTCGATATGGCCAAGGAAGCGTTCCCGACCAAGTCGTATCCATCGGCTGGTTTGTTGCCTTCACTGCGGCGCCAAGCCTCAGCCCCTGGAGAAGCAGCAAAAGCACCCGAAGGGATCGCGGTCGGCAATCCCGCGCACTTGATCGGTGAATTACGCAAGTGGGAAGCGTGTGGGGTTGATCGCGTGAATTTCCTGCTCAACGCCGCGGAAATTATCCCTCAAGAACAGGTGCTCAACAGCTTGCGGCTGTTTGCCAAGGAAGTCATGCCCGCATTTGCTGGCTCTCAGGCACGTGCCGCAGCAGGAGGAAGCCGCTAATGCCGCTCTTCGGAAAGCAAGACATGCAGGCTGCAGCAGCGCGCGCACCACTGATGAGTGGCTTCGATACTGATACATGGACGCTTAAGAATGCCGAGATTCTTCACCTCGCGTTTGAAGTGGTTGAGGGACCAGCGGAATGGCTGGTCCCGCCAGCGTTGCACCCGAGTATTCCCCCGTATGTTACACTTTCAGTGACACGTTTTCCCGACAGCCCAGCTGGGCCGTTTATGCTGAGCCAGGTCCGCCTCGTGGTTCGGGCCGGCATCCGCCCACGTGGATATCTGTTAGGAGCGTATAGCGACTCGGAGAAAGCCGCAAATGAGCTACGGACACGCTGGGGATTCTCGATCGGCGTTGCGGATATCACCCTCCAGTCACGGCATGATCGGGTTATTGGCAAGGTCGTTCGCGGAGGCCAGACCATTTTGGATATGGCGTTGGAGAATCCAGAGTTTATCTCTGGTAGTGACGTGACCTACTTAGATAGTCTCCATTTGGCTCGAATAAATGAAAACGGCAAAGAAACCGCGCTGGTCGTACAAATCGATCCCGAATATGTCTTTCACAACGCGCATCGCGGTAAGCCGCTCCTCCTCTCTTTGCAATCTGACGCATGGGGAGCGGATGGCAAATTGCAGTGTACCAACGCTATGCATGCAACGTTCTGTCGTTGTGATACCGACCTGCCCAAGTTGCGCTTTGCGATGGACCCAGAGAAACCGGTTGCGCAAGGCAGTCGACGCCTGGCGGCGTAGGAGGGCACTGTACGAACAAGGGGCGCAGAGCCCCTTGTCTCAGCGGGTTAGAGGTCAGACTTTCCTGTTTCTTGCGATTCATTTTTGGAGCGACTTGATCGTGTCGGCATGCTCCGCCGCCCACCATGAATGCGCTTGAACCACTCTGTCCGTTCCTGGGTCGAGACCTGCCCCCAGCCAACAGGCATAACAGCTTGTGAATTACATAGCGGACACACACCAGTCGCTAGCGTGGCGATCTTTTGTTCACAATTTGTACAGTAGTAGAAACTCTTGCCCTTTTCGTCTATCACTGCAGCCTCGTTTGGCTCTGCGGAAGATTCCCCAACCCCCTCGGTGCAGAGTCGTACTGTATTATATCGTGACGGCAGAAAAAATCTGAAGAAGACGCGAAAAAATTTACGCTTTTCGTACTACCCAGATCCGTTCCCCACCGTAGCGAAACGGTCCGCGTTGGAAATCACCGTAAAGAGATTCGACTTTATAACCGCTCAATTCCAACAGGTAACGCATTTCATAGCGATACACATACCGAAGAGAGAGCGGGTTGTATGTCTTTTGAATGACTTTTCCGTCTTTATCGATCTCTTCAAAGATGAAATATGCGGTCAAGAGCTGAACCTCAGGGTCATATTGGCCAGTATACCAGACAATCACCTGATTACCGGTTTCCGGGTGAATAAACTCGGTATCTCGCTTCAACGTCACCCCAGCCAAGCCGAGAGAGGAGGTAATCATTTCGAGGCTCGGGTCAAAAATGTTGAGAATCAAATGTCCATCATCCGCCAAATGCTCACGGATGCATTCTAACGCCTGTCGTTGCGCCTTTGGTGTCAGCAAGTGCAAGAAAGCGCGATAGGGAATGGTGATGAGCTTGAATTGTCGATCCAGCGAGAAATCGCGCATGTCGCCTTCGAAGAGTTCAACCCGCGCCTGCACATCCGGACCTAATCTCGCGAGTTTCTGCCGCAAGACGGCGAGCATATCTGCAGAACGATCGAGGCCAACGACCGGAGCACCCGCCTGTGCTATCGGTAAGAGAATCCGTCCAGTGCCGCAGCCTATTTCTAACACGGGTGCGTGAGCCTTGCGTGCTTCCTCGAGGTAGAACTGCACATCACCTTCTACGCCGAGCGAATGGAAGTCGTAGAAGGATGCACCAACCCGTCCGTACTCATTCATGAACAGAACTTCCTCCCTTTCCGGATAACCATATTCCGTCGCCACTGTCATTCTGAACGGAGTGAAGAATCTCTCGTAAAACGCTGAAGAGAGCTGTTTCGCGTAGCCTGTCCTGAGCTTGTCGAAGGGCTTAACATGACATGAGGATAAGTGTATCCGAATAGGCGTTTATTGCACGGGTTCGACTTCCGGCATGCTCAACACTCCAGGTGTAGCAGTTAACCCAAGTTGGTGGACGAGCCGCAGCAATGGCTGCAGCTTCTGCATACTTTGGACGAACGCGTCCGTTGGCATGGCCATATCCTCTTCTTCCTCAGTTTCATCTTCAAAGAGACGCTCCATCAACACCTGGCGCAAACTCGGCTTCTCGCGTGGAAACACTTCGAGTTGAACATCGGTATCCGCAGTGATCCCAGCCGCTTCTTTTGCCAGATGCAACGCCAACGACAATCCACCAAGTTCATCAACAAGCCCAAGCGTCTTCGCGTCTTCTCCAGTCCAGATGCGCCCTTTTGCCGCAGCCAGGATCTTCTCTTTGGGAAGATTCCTGCCCTGCGCAGCTTTGCTGGTAAAGTCATCGTAAATGCGATCAAGCGACGCTTCAAATTGTGTCCACTGAGCGGGAGAGTAATCATGCCGACTCGTCCAGAGTAACGCGTTTTCAGTCGTGTGGACCTCGTCCCACGACACACCGACTTTGTCCCAGAACTTATTGGTGAGCATTTTTCCCGATAGGACGCCGATGGACCCAGTAATCGTTCCTGGCTGGGCAACGATTTTGTCCGCTGCCATAGCAACAAAATACCCACCCGAACCAGCAACATTCCCCATCGAGGCAATCACTGGTTTGCCAGCTTCTTTTGCTCGCAGTGTCTCGCGCCAGATCGTATCCGAAGCGACATACGATCCCCCTGGGCTATCGATGCGGAACAGAATAGCTTTGACATCCTTACCTTCTACCGCCGCCCGAAAAGCCGCAGTCACCGAATCAGCCCCCATACTCACACTGCCGGACATTGGATCGTACCCACCTTTGCCGCGTTGTACAGCGCCAACGCCATAGATCAGCGCAATAGTGTCCCCTTGTTCGTGTGGCCGCTCTGTCCGAGCAACATATTTGGTGAATGAAAGAGGTTTGATGTCCTTACCGAATTTTTCCTTGAGGGTCGCAACGACTTCATCGCGGTACGCAAGGCCATCGATGAGTTTATTGTCGAGCGCGAGTTGACCTGTCAGTGGGCCTTTGCTGACGAGTGCACGGACAGTTTCATCACTGAGTGAGCGAGCCTCAGCAATCCCTCTGACGATCTGTCCAAATTGGGAATCGATTACTTTCTGTGTCGCCTCGCGATGAGGTGGAGTGAATTTTCGTTCGGTGAAGACATTCATGGCATTCTTATACTCACGTCGTTGGGCAAAGCGCGGCTCTAAGCCGATTTTATCGAGAGTGCCACGAATAAATGGGGACTCAACGATCAACCCTGAGAGACCAACATCACCAGACGGTTGTAGATAGACGTGCTCGAAAGCAGTCGCCAGATAATACGCCCCGGTTCCCGGCCCTGCTTCGCCAAAGGTCTCAGCATATGCAATCGTCGGTTTCCCGGATTCTCGAAAGGCAGCTACAGCACCACGCACTTCTTGAATCTGCGCTAACCCAAGGCCATGACTCCCCACCCGAGCCAACACCGCTACGACACGTTTATCGCGCGCGGCTTCTTCGAGCGCATCAGTAACGTCACGAAGGGTGGGAGCTCTCCGTGAAAAAATCCCCACCATCCGATCCTCGGGCACGTATTCGATCAGTCCGTGCTCCAAGTTAAGTTCCAGCACGGTTTTCGCCGGAATGCCATCTCCGGTAAGGCGCCGCAGTAACAAGCTCATGCTGAGGATGCCCAACAGCATAAAGACGACAGTAGCAGCACCAATCGCTGCTAGCAGGCGAACGATGATTCTTTTCATAGGCGGTAGTCACTCCGTTAGATATTCTCTTGTTCCTTAACGTAGCAGAGAGCAGCGAGGGAGAGAAAGGAGAGACGATACAGTTATAGGCTAAAGGTCGAAGGCTGGTAGGGAAGACGGGATCAGGCTATAGGCTTCAGGCTGGAGGCTAGAGGAAAACAAAGCAAGTGGAGAGTTTGGAGTCGCGGAAAGTCAGACGACTTGAAAATCAGGAATGAGCGCAAGAGCAGAAACGGGGAAGCGGAGAGTAGAGAAAGGAAGAGAACGTCTCCCTTTCTCCTCGTCTCCCATTCGTTTTGTGGTCTATTTTCCTCTACGCAGCAACTCCATCAGCTCAAACCGACGCGGCGAGTAATTCTGCTTAAAGAGCGGATTACCAGCAACCATTTGTGAGGCATGATGGTGAACGACGTTAACCCAGGTAGCGCCCAACGGAACCGGAAGTCGAACCCCGCGTGCGCCAGGAGAAAAATCAGGGTTTCCATGGGTGATTACGGAAAATCGAACAAAGGTTCCTTGCGGATCGTAACTTAACACGTAGAACGGCGTATAGGTTTGCGCATCAAGATAGTAGACCCGCCTTCCATATGGATGTGGTCCTTTCGGTGTCACTTCAAGTGTGATGACCCGACGCAACTCCCACGGTACATTCGGATACCAGTTATTTTTGCCACCAAAGGTCAAATGATCGGCACGCAGGAACCCTGGCACTAACATCGCCTGCTCGCCTTTATAGTTCCAGTTGTATTCGTGCAGATAGCCAATGAAGTAGAATGGCGGCTGCTCTTCAGCGAGGACGTCGTAACGGCCGCCGCCCATACGTGCGAGCATGTTCATGTAACTTTTACGCGTACGACGGTTTGATGGGCTGTAGCTCAGCTCATCGTTCGCCACGTTCTCATCATCATATACCGTCGTAATCCGCATGTTGCCTTCTTGGTCTGAAGGTGCGAGCGATTCGAACAGCAACTTGGCATACACACCACGCTCTTGCCACTGTACATCATTCGCTTCTTCACCAACCCGGTGCATGCCAAAACGAAACCGCATACGACCGATATTGGAGCGATCAATCGTTCCAGCATTATTCACGCCCTGCATCGTGCCACGCATTTCCATTGAGTCTGGCAGATCACGATAACGGAAATTCCACGCAATCTTTTCACCCGCGCGTGGATCGGCTGGATCGATCACAGGAAACGGGCGTCCACCCTGGTAGCTGTTGACCTTGTAGCCACCATCGAGGGATACGCTATTTGCGTATTGTTCGGTAGCAGCGACATAGGCTTCGCGCACCGGTAAGTCAGTTGTTTCCTGGACTGTGATGGTGAAATCTCCAGCTTGAAGAGTCTTGAGAATCTCACTCGGCAGAATTTTTTCCGCGACTTGCCAATTCTGTTGACCGATGGTCAACCCTGGGGTAATGCCCTCATAACGAACCGTTTCCTGACTATAGGGGTAAAATGTCGAGCGTAGTGCTTCAGCAACCACCATCTCAGCACCAACCTGCTGCCCGCATGCTAGAGTGCCACACACAATGGCTACCCAGACATATGCTTTCCTCATGGCCTTCTACTCCTTACGTCACCGGGCGGAGCCTCGGCGCGTGGTTGTCATCAATGACTATCTAGTATATTTTTGAAACTTACCAGATACCTGAAAAGTACAATTTTGATACTTTCAAGTCAAGTTCAAACGACTATGGCACTCTCTCGAACGTCTCATCGTATCTCGCGGTCTCGTCGAGCAACCCAGCAGAACCAAAACGAACTGGTTCCTGCGAATGGGGACGACGCAACCCATTCGCGCCGTACGGTCATCGAAGGCCATCTTCTTGATGTTGCAGCCAAACGCTTTGCCAGTACTGGTTATCGGCAGACGACGTTAGAAGATATCGCTCGACATGCCGGCATCGCCAAAGCGTCGATGTATCGCTACTTCGAGAACAAACAGGAGCTGCTAGCAAAGATCTTCCTCAAAGTTGCTGGGACCTTTGCGCTCGGGCTGCAACCACTGCAACATGCTTCTATTTCTCCAGAAGAGAAGTTGCGACGGGCAATTCAACATCTCCTACGTACTATCGGTGAAAATGTCGCTCTCTTCACTGTCTTTTATGGTGAAGAAGCGGATTTGCCAGACCGGCTGCGTGCCGAAGTGAGTGAGGCACGACAACACGTGGCTGCCGGACTAGAACAGGTTCTTCGAGAGGGCATGGCACAAGGAGTTTTTCGTGATCTCAATGTCAAGCTTACTGCCCAGGCCATCATTGGCATGTGTGCCTGGTTGCATAAGTGGTATAGCTCTAGCGGGGAACGTCTGGATGACATTGCGACCGAGTTCGTTGAATTGATCGAACGCGGCTGTCTTGCGACGCGCGGGGCTGAGGCCGAAGATGCGCTCGCGGATCGTCTGCGACACGTGCACGACATGCTGGGGTCATTGATCGGGCGAGCGGAGCGCTTAGAAAAGGCCAGTCGTTAGTTGAAAGTACCGCCTCAATGAGACAAAACCGCGCCTTGTTTGTTCTGTCGCTCGCTGTCTTCTCCACCATGGCCGGAAACAGCATGGTGATTCCGTTTCTCCCGCTGTATGTTCAACAATTTCAGGTGAGCGAGTTCGGTGCGGGGTTGCTCTTTAGCGTCCATGCCGCCACACGAATAGTGATCCTCCCGTTCGTCGGTCGGTTATCAGATCGATGGGATCGCAAGTCGTTCCTCCTCTTTGGCGTGCTGTGTTACGTCCTCTCATCACTTGCCTATGTGCCCGCCCATGCTTTTCTGGCGTTCATCTTGGTGATGCTTGTTCATGGGACGGCAACTGCCATCGTTCACCCGATCGCGATGGCGTATGTCGGGGATATTGCGCCCAAAGGCCAAGAGGGGACCTATAGCGGCTACCTCAATACCGCGTTACTCGGTGGTATCGGTGGTGGACCGCTCATCGGTGGGTTCCTCAAAGATCATTTCAGCATGGGGATGAACTTCTTTGTCATGGCTGGGCTGAGTGTGCTTGCACTCCTCTTGCTCGCGCTGTTTCTTCCCAAAGCGGAAAGCCACAAGAAAAATGGAGCTCACACAACAACTTCACAATGGGCCCTCTTGAGCTGTCCACCCATTCTTGGCATTTCCGGCTTTCGCTTAGGGTATGCGATGGCAAACGCGCTCACCTGGGTGTTTCTCCCACTCCTGGCCACCCACATGCTTCCGCTGAGCACTACCCAAGTGGGCTTGTTAGTTTCGGTCAATGTCATCGTCAGTACCCTTGTCCAAAGTCCGAGTGGGCGACTGGCGGATCGGATGAGTAAAGCCCACTTGATCGGGATTGGTGGGGCACTCAGCGCGCTGGCTTTATGTGCGTTTCCGTGGGCGACGAACTTCTGGCAGCTCTTATTTTTGAACGTCTTGGTGGGCGGAACCTACGGTATCGCCTTTCCTGCCCATGTTGCTTTGGCAATGGAAAATGCGCGCAACTATGGCATGGGAACAGTGATGAGCCTCCTCATGATTGCACATGGCATCGGTATGATGATCGGCCCAGTGATCTTTGGTGCCATTGCCCGACACTGGGACCTCCACTACGCGTTCTGGAGCGGCGGGCTGTTGAATCTCCTCCTTATCGTCCTCTGTTATCCTCTGACACAAAGAGTGATGGTTCTCTCACCTGCTGCTCCAATAGAAAACCCAACGCCGGCAGCGGCAGATTAAGTCAAGGTAGGGCGGGCTTTGCCCGCCGAAAATGACAAGCGCAGCCTGCCTTACAAAACTGACAACTGAATACTGACAACCTCGGCTCAATTAGATAGAAAGAGCGTGGAACCGTAACTATCGTGAAGGAGGGACTATGGCACAAACGGTACTACTGAAGAACGCGCGCGTGATTGACGGAATCGCCGATCAACCGCAAACGGGGATGTCGATTCTGGTGACTGGGGAACGCATCAGCAAAGTCGACCGCGGGGATATTCCTGCTCCACCTGATGCACAGGTGATCGATGCGGGAGGGAAAACCGTCCTTCCTGGGCTGATCGATACGCATGTCCATTCCACACTAATGGACCGAGAGAGTTTACCACTGTTTCTGGCAGCAGGTGTGACCAGCGCACGCGATGTTGGTGCGAAACTCGAAAAAGTCCAGGCACTCAAATCTGACCTTGCCAGCGGCGCGCAAGTCGGCCCACGGTTATTCATTTGTGGGCCATTGTTGGATGGTGTGGAGCCCAGTTTCCCGCGTGGTCCGCTCACGGAAATGCTCGACAGCATTCCGTCCGTTGAGGCTGTGCCACAAAAAATTGGCAACTTGCTGAACGCCGGAGTGGATGGCGTGAAACTGTACTTCACTCTTCCCCCGGATACGGCGAAAGCAGTGATCGGTTTTGTCGATAAACGCGTACCGATTACTGGACATCTTGGTTACACTCATTCACTCGAAGTGATTAGAGCGGGAATCGATGGCTTGGAACATGTGTGGATCTCGCCATACAACGAGTTCTGCGCGCTCGACATGCAGTTTGGTCCAGGCAAGAAGGTCAGCTCGATGATGAACCGCCATTTCGCGCCGCTCACCTTCAAAGGCTGGGAAGAGGCGGACCTCCAAAGTCAAAAGGCCAAGACCTGGTTTGATGCGATGGTCGAAAAACAAGTGCATATGGGCACAACGCTGGATCTGTTGTGGATTTCTAAGTGTGGACAAGATGCTGCAATGAAGGATCCAGATCGGCGGTACGTTCCACCGATGGCACTCGGTCGCCAGCGCGCCTTAGCGGCGCATATTGGTGAGCGCCCGGACTGGGACATTTTTCCGGGATTCGATCCAGCGATCGGCTCCAAAGCGTTAGAGAAACATCAAGAGGTCACCCGCATTCTGCACGAATCCGGTGGGCTCGTTGTCGGTGGGACTGACTGCGGCGGTATCCCCTACCCACCTCCGGGATATGCGTTGTGGCGCGAGATCGAACTCATGGCTGAAGCAATTGGCACAATGGCAGCGTTCAAAGCTGTTACTTCCGTTGCAGCTCGCTATCTGCGTAAACAAGACGACATCGGCAGCATTGCGCCAGGTCGCTACGCAGACTTCTCGATCATCGATGGTGATCCATTGCGCAGCGTACGCGAGCTACGGCAGATTACCACCGTGTACCGTGGAGGAAAGGCCTACGATCCGCAGTCACTGTTGGCGAGTGTGCCGACGCAGGCGGTGGAGCTGGCGCACTAGAAAAGTAGTCAGTATTCGGTAGTCGGTAGAAAAAGGCTCCGGGCTTTGGGGCTGTAGGCTCTGGACAAGAAACCAGAAACGAGGAACTAGAAATTTCCTCCCCTACAGCCTGTAGCCTATAGCCTTTTTCATTTCTTCATTGCCCTTGGCTAAAAGAACTTCACCACACTGCGCGCGACTTCGCCTTTCTTAAGGAGGTCGTACGCTTCATTGACGCCGTCAAGTGGGAACGTCTTCGATACCAATTCATCAATCTTAATCTTCTTTTCCATGTAGAGATCGACCAATCGTGGCATGTCGATGCGGGGCCGGGTTGACCCATAGAATGAACCGATCAGTCGTTTCTCCAACATCATGAAGATATTCGGGTTGAGTGAAATCTTCGCGCCTTCGGGAGAGACCCCAACGATTGTGCAGGTGCCACGACGCGCCGTCATGCGGAAGGCCAATTCAATTGTTTTCGCCGTGCTAATGACCTCAAAAGCATAATCAACCCCACGACCACCCGTAAGGTCCATCACCGCTTTATAGGCGTCATCCTGCGAAGGATTCACAAAGTGTGTCGCACCGAACGTCTTGGCAAAGTCGAGCTTCTTTTGTAACAAGTCGACAGCAATGATCTGACGTGCGCCAGCAAGGGCTGCCCCTTGAATGACGTTGAGTCCAACGCCACCGCAGCCAATGACAGCGACGGTCGATCCAGGTTGCACTTGCGCCGTGTTGATCGCTGCCCCAACACCGGTCATCGTTCCACAACCGACAAAACAAGCCCGATCGAGCGGCATATCTTCACGAATCTTAATCGCGCAGCTTTCCGGCACCACCGTCTCCTCGGCAAAGGAAGCCGTGAATGCAAAATGGAATATATCGGTGCCATTTTTGTTCAGCCGTGTCGTCCCATCGAGCAAGGTGCCGAGTGCCTTGGGCCGGGTTTCACATAGATGTGGTGTACCTTGCGTGCACGAGAAGCAATGACCGCAGACAGGAGAAAACGACAACACCACGTGGTCGCCCTCTTTCACCGACGAAACCCCTGGGCCAACTTCAGTGACAATACCGGCACCTTCATGACCAAGGACGATCGGCAACGGCATACGCATGTCACCAGTCATCACGTGCAGATCACTATGACACGCACCGTTGGCAGCAACTTTCACACGCACTTCGCCAGCTTTGGGTGGAGCAAGCTTGATGTCCTCAACTACCAGTGGTTTGTTCGCTTCGTACAGCACCGCAGCTTTCATGATCCTCTCCTTCAGCAGACAAGTTTCCGCGAAGCGCCCTACCTGTCAGCGCTTCAGGTGGGTCATCTATAAGGGGAGGAGATGACGGGTGTCAAGAAAGGAGCAAGTTACTCTCTCGTTCGACTTCGCAGCTCCAAATGCAAGAACGCTTCCGCGCGGCGGCGGAAGAGGAGTAGTCCCGCGCACAGACCTGCGCCAAACATCGAGAGGTCGTGGACCCAATAGAGTCGCTCTGCGTGTTCAGGAAAGAACTGACGAGGCATTACGGAAGGAAGAATGAATAACGCCAGAATGGGGACCAACAAGAGAACTTTCACAACCGGATGAAGTATCGAAGATCGTACCGCAGCCTGCAAGAATGCTGCGGTAATTAACAGGACTCCGGTAAGAAACGAAAACAAGACATACACATCCGAGACCGGCGCATAAACAAAAGAAGCGAAAAACACTACTAGACACGCAATAATACCGATAGAGGAAATCTTCGCGACACGCGTGATACACACTGGTTGTTTGAGTGATTCTGTCTCTGCAATCGATTCCATAAACGCTCGCTCAACCTTTCCTGTAGTGAAGGTTGCTCGCCACGAATCTCTCAGTGGCAATCAGAGGCTTTCATCGGCGCAGAGACAGACTTCTTTATGAGAAAGTGTAGCCTTTTCGCTAAATCGGACCACGGAACATTCGTACACTTTACACTCCAGACTCCAAATCCTGTCATTCTGAGCACAGCGAAGAATCCCTCCGAGAGGCCCTTGGTTGCACTCAGGGTGACAGCGCGAGTGTACCAATCTTTCATGGTCCGATTTAGCTACGACCCAAGTAGCTTGAGCTTGTTCTTGGCGCTCTTCCCGACTTTGGTACGTCCGTGGCGGTCCGCGACAAACTCTAAAATGTCTTCGCCAAGAGAGCGAACCTCAGAGCCACCTTCAGCGAAGCGAAAGCCAATATAAAAGAGGTCTTCAGGGTCCAAACCCTTCTCTTTCTTGAGTGTGTCGAGAACCGGAAAAGCCGACGATCGGTGTAAATCCGCTAACAAATCAAGGGCTGGATCGTGACGAGCAGTGACTGATGTTACATCCTGGGGATGAAGCTTGAGCTGGGCAATCGCTAAGACAAACTTCTCTTCGGACGCGAAAGTTGGAAACTCACGGAGAGGGGTGAGAAAGCGAATAGCTTCGCGGTACTTTTTACTTTTCTTGAGTTGTGCTCCGCGCGTAGCAAATTGGCTGTACGCATACTCGGCATCAACTTGTTTAAGAAAGTGAAGATAGGCGCCGTGAATGCGATCTTCCTCCTCCAACGCATCCTGTAACCGTTTCCATACATCATCAATCGTATCGCGCCGCCATTTGCCTTCGTAGGTTGGGAGAATCTCAGCGATCGTCCACGCCTTACTGGCGTTGTCACATGTCAGGAACTCTTTCGTGAGGCTCGCCCGTGCAGCTGGGATCTTCTGTAACGAGCGCGCCGCTGCGTCACGACGGGCAGCATCGGAATCATTCAGTTGTTGCACTAACGTCTTCACGGCAGCAGGAGAAGCGAATTCACCCATCTTCCGCAGAGCAAACTTTTGTACCGCAAGGTGAGGACTTTCCAATAACCGCGACAATGTCGGTTGGTACTCCGCAGGCATCTCATGCGCATCAAGCAGATCGAGCGTCAGCCGTACGGTATCGGAGAACTCTTTCTCTTCTAAGAGTGGAATGAGTTTGGCAAACTCCCCTTTCAGCAAATCCTGTCCACGCAAACAGTGAAGTAACGCGACCAGTGCATGGAAACGAACAAGGTGCGGCTGCTCAGGGCTGACAAATCCAATGAGCCACTTGCGAGATTGGGGTCGGCCAAGAATGCCAAGAATTCGAATCGCCGCAATGATTGCGGTCCGCTGCTCGGCTCCGTTCAATTCGTTCGCAAACGACTCTACCTCAGTAAATAAGAACTCAAACTCTTTTCCCTCAAGATCTTTCACCGTCATCGCAGTCAAGTCACAAACGGTTTTATTAACCTCGGGATCGCCGTGCACCAGTACTTGCATCAACCCTTGCCAGGCAGCTTTACCACGAATCGTGCATAAGGCCCGCGCAGCAGCCATGAGCCACACTCGGTTCGCACCTTTTGCCTGTTGCACGAGCGGTCGCACCGCAGCTTGACCAAAACTTGATACAAGGCGCAGCGCTTGTTCGCTGGTCTCTTTGTCGGTCGCTTCCAACAGTGGCAGTAGCGTGGGAAGACTCGCCTTCGGATGAACTTCTTCGACGTAGCGTAAGGCGTAGCCTTGCAACAAAGCATTGGGGTGAGCCAGTGTTGCATTCACGACTTTGATTACCGCATCATCCTCAAGCTTCAGCGCTCCAAGCACTAAGAGTGCGGCACAGCGGCGCTCTATATTTCCTTCGTGGGCAAGCGTCAACAGACTTTGTAGCGTTTTATCCATAGACAGGGAGTACTATAAAACGCGCATGACACCCACGCTACCCTGTCTGTCAGCCTGTATTATGCGGGTTCCATACGAGAACTGGCCAAGTCCGTTCGCCCTTCGTCTGTCGAAGGGCGAACAGGAAATCACCAGTTCGGTGGAGCGGAGCCGTTCGTGTTGGGCTTGTCGAAGTATGAACGGCGGTAAGACCAATGGATAGTGATCAGAGAGAATCCGTATCAGCTAATCGCCACCACCCCAAGCGTTTGTGAGTTGAACGACCACCGTAAGCGGAGCTGGACAGTCGTGGTCCGTTGACTGGCGGCGTCGCGAATGCGGACCCCTGAAACAACGATGTCGTCCCCTTCGATGCGAACAGTCGCTACGGTGAAATCGACGAGATCAAGAAATTCGAACCCAGGGAGTTTGACCACGTTGACTTGACGAGAAGTAGAAAACGTCACCCCAGCCGACGACTCAATCTGTACTCCCACAGTGTGAGATCCTGCAGGGAGATTTGCGTAGTTAAGAGTAATACCCCAGCCGCTCTTACCGGCATTCGCAATCGTGGAAAACATGGCTGCCACATCTGCCCGTCCAGCACAACAGGGGATCGTCGTGACCGGTGTATCATCAACAGTGAAACGAATGGAGCGAATGGTCACATTGGGATCTTCATCAAACGCCCAGCCACGGAATACGTTTACACCGAAAACAACTTGCCCATTGTCAGGACTTTCGATAAGCGCAACGATCTTCGAGGCTGCATAAGCCGAAGACACACTCAACATGCTTTCATTCCACCATCGTCGCATCTGCGCGCCGACCCGCGCTAACAGTGAAGATTGGGACGCTGCAGTATTGCTCACGGTAAACGCTTGAGTCATACCGAATGCCTGGGCGTTCGTCAGCCAACGAAACGTCGCGGTGACATCGCTTTGTTGTTGTGTCGCCTTATCGCGCACGATGACATTCTGGAGAATGAGTTCTTGACCGTTGACCTGAGTCGAAGCGCGAGACAAGGAAAACACATCGACAAAAGCGGACGTTCCAGGACGAATGACTTTCACCTGCCGGGTTTCCGAGGAAATGGTTTCGCCACTCACACCTTTTATTTTGATCTGCACGGTATGCGGTCCAGGAGGCAAGTCACTCCAGTTCACACCCGTGCCCCACCCACTGTTCGTAGTGTTGTCGGCAGGAAATTGCGAATATATCGACTGCACATCACCACGCGGAGAACAGCACGGGACGTCGCCGACTAAAGACCCATCAACAAACAACTCAACACGGTCAATTTTCCTTCCACCGACAGAATCAAATGCCCACCCCCGAATCGCACTAATGCCAGAGACCACTTGGTCGACCTCTGGATTCTCAACCCCTAACAACAATGTCGAAACCTTCGCACAGGATTCGTTTGAGTATCCCGAGGCTCCGAGCGGATTGTACGCTTGCACCCGGTAGCAATAGGACTTCCCTCCGGCCACCGCTTTATCAACATAGGAGTTTGCATCCGCATCCAAAGCGGTCAGCCATTGAAACTCATTCGTCCCCTCTGCGCGCCGCTCAACCCTGAATCCAGTTTCATTGTCCGCGTTATCTTCCCATTTCAATGTCAACTGCGACGCATGAGATATGCCTACCAGCAATAGTAGCCAACATAACACCCAAGAACTGTAGTTCTGACACCAACCTCGCAGGAGCCTTCGCCGGTCTTGAGTCCGTAGTGAAAGAAGTTGCATCGGTCGCCCCCCAAGTGCCAACAAGTAGAAATATCCCTTAGTGTATACAGCCCTCAGCCACAATCCAAATCTCGCTACGTCACGAACAGAGCGCTGGACAATCTTCTCCAATGGTTCATGATTCATCCCATCAACAAGAGGAATCGGCAAACTCGCCACCGAGACCTGTCCGTCCAATCTTGCGTCGGACTTCGTCAAGCGCGAGACGAAAATAGACGGGGCGATTGTGAGCACAGGCGTGAGGATTCTCAGTCTGCCGCCAGCGTTCCAGCAGTCGCGCTTGTTCCTCTCGTCCCAACTCATGCCCAGCCTTTACTGCGGCCACACAGGACAGTGCCTGAAAGAAATCATCGCCATGCAGACGAACACGCACGAGCCAGCGTGAGAACAGAATACCGGCCTCTTTGGGATGAATGAAATCAGGCACTGTCCTGAGAGCAATCACCTGAGGGCCGAACGGCCCTACAGTAAACCCACAGTGTGAGATCTCATCGCGTTTCACTTCAATAAACGCGAGTTCACCAGCAGAAAGTGCCACGACTTGCGGTGCAATTAGGTCGCGTCGTTGGACCGCTCCACGCTGGAGCAGTTCGTACAACACCCGCTCCTCAGCCGCATGCTGATCGAGAATGTAGAGGTGCTCTTCTGCCGTCATAAGGAGAAAGGTCTTCTCAATTTGGCCGAGCAGAGAAAATTGCGCTGTTGTCGACTGCTCGTACGTTGGTTCTGGTTCAGCCACACGTTCGCTGTGCAACCACGCAGGGCGTGACCGTCGTTGGAGCGCACCGCGCACGAGGTCATAGACAGCCAGGTCATCGCGAAAACGCACTTCGGTTTTTGCCGGATGCATGTTGACGTCAACAAACGCGGGCGCAATATCAAGAAAGAGCAACACCATACCGCCTTCTCCGGGCAAGGCATCGCGCACCGCGCGATAGAGGGTGCGATTCCGCACGGCTCGGTAGTTAACGAAGAAATAATGGCGTCGCCGCCACACTGCTTCTGTTGGCAAGACAAATCCCCATGCTCGTCCAGTTATTCCGCTACTCTCAAATGGTTCGCTCCCAGCCGACGCCTCACGCCCGAAGCACGCAGCGATACGCTCTCCTAATGAACCAGGTTCAAGCGCGTACAGTTCCCGGCCATCAAAAAACAAGGAAAACCGTCGTTCAGGAAACGCCAAGGCAAAACGCGTGAAAACACCGAGAATATGGCCGTACTCGGTACGTAGACTGCGCATGAACTGTCGGCGTGCAGGCATATTATAGAATAGATCCCAGACTTCGACCGTTGTGCCGATAGCAGCCCCGGCTTCCTGCACCGACACAATCTTTCCTCCATCAAGACGGACCTCTGTACCGAGCAGGGCATCACGTTCACGCGACAGCAAACGAAGACGAGAAACCGAGGCGATACTGGGTAATGCCTCACCGCGAAAGCCAAAGGTTCGCACCGCACGTAAATCTTCCTCACGTGCGATCTTACTGGTCGCAAAGCGTTCACAGGCAAGACGGATCTCGGTTGCTGGAATACCACTCCCATCGTCGGTAACGCGAATGAGGCGACGTCCACCTTCTTGAATATCGACCCGAATTGTCATCGCTCCAGCATCAAGGGCGTTCTCGATCAGTTCCTTCACCGCGCTGGCTGGACGTTCGACGACTTCACCAGCGGCGATTTTCTGTTGAATATCGGGTGGCAAGATTTGAATACGCATAGCGGCACGCAGCATAGAGCGCAAAACCGAGCAAGTAACCTCCCCTGTTTGTACCTGATGTCTCTTTTGCCTCAGCAGCTGCTGATATAGGTTTCCTACATGAGATGTTCCGTGTGAATACGGTCCATGCTTCGACCGGCTCAGGACTCAGCACGAACGGGAAATCTTCCTCAGCGCTTTGCCTTTCTCCGTTAACCCTGAGCTTGTCGAAGGGTTTTTCAACAGCTTCTCAAGCGGAGCGAAGTCGAAGGGCGCATTTTACAGCTTATAACTCATCTCATTTAGGTTCCCTCTATCGGTTTGCGAGGTGACGAAAAGTGCATTAAAAGGACAGCAATCTTTTGCCTCTTTTTTCTGTGATGTTGTACGCACTCATCTGGACACTTCCGGCGCAGAAACTCCTTCTGCTCTCGGGACTCGCGTGGAAGTATGGGGAGCCACTCCAACTTGCCGACCTTGGGGCTTGTCTACCAGAAACCTTCGCTGCTGGACTGCTGACAGCGGTCTCTCGGCAATGGCAACACTTAGGCATGGGCAAGAATTAAGTTACCGATTAAGAGCGAGGAAGAAGCGTATAGTTCCAATCGCCATGAAACTTACCGGGTTTGATATTGAGCGCTTGAAACTCATCGTCGGAGACCTGTAGGCCTTTG
>VGTJ01000105.1 GCA_016874775.1 Deltaproteobacteria bacterium | reverse complement strand
GGTTTCTGCAACTCTTGCGGCAGAAAAAAAAACGCGCGCTGGACTCTGCCCGCCCTCCGGCGGTGGCTCAATCTCCTTTTCAACTTTACCCAGTGTCCACAGTGTCGAACGTATCACCTTGCGCAGCACATTCCGCTCTTTAGTTCAGCATAATCTACTTAACGAAGTAGTACTACTAGAGCCTGAAGCCTATAGCCTAGGTTCTTCCCTAAAGCCTGAAGCCTACAGCCTAAAGTCTTTTTCATTCCTTCCACAACGCCGACACCAATTCAGTATCGATATATGCCGTGCCGACTTTGATTTTGCCATTGGCGAATTTCATCACCCAGCAGTAACTATTGTTGTATGGCTTGCCCCCTTTCGTCGTGGCTTTGCCTTCCCATTGCAAGACGATGGTATCACCTTCAGCGATAATGTTCTTCACTGTTGGTTGGATCGGACCGGCGAGCTTTGCACTCAACGGCTTCGTTGCCCCCTCGGCGAACGCTGCTTTGCTCTGATACGTTCGTGAAACTGGACTTGAGCCAATTACGGTCCATTGCACATCGTCGGCAAGAAGGTTGAAAAATGCCGCCCCATCACCTTTTGCCCAGGCTGCAAACGCATCTTGGATTAACTTTTTGTTCTCCGCTGTGCTCATACTGCATCCCTCCTTTTGTATTGACGACTGAGTTTCCTACGGTCATGTTCACCGTACACGTGGGTATTCCCAGAACCCCACAGCCCTCGTCTTGCTCAGCTACCAACATCACTCACGAAATGCAAGAAACAAAATTTTCATTGACAAACTGCCTGCGCTCGGAGTAGCGTGCGCCTGCCAGAGGGGATTGGGGACTTGCATAACCTGCCTTCGTTATGGAAAGAGGCATTCGGGATTGTCGTGTTCATTCATTTACCCCCGGAGATCCGGGGTACAAATAAGGAGGGAGTTTATGGACACACGGTGGTGGGCCACATTTTCACTCGCAGTATGGGCGACCTTTATCGCTTCAGTCCTTTGGCTCTGCGTGGCGGCAACGGTCAATGCTGATGACCTCGTTACCATGCAAAACGATCCGAATCAGTGGGTACACCCAGGCAAGAACTACGCACTCACTCGCTTCAGTGAACTTAATCAGATCAACACCAAGAATGTAAGGAATTTGAAAGTCTCGTGGACCATGTCCACCGGAGTCTTGCGTGGTCATGAAGGTTCGCCACTCGTGGTCGGCGACACCATGTATTTCGTGACTCCGTTTCCTAACATCGTGTATGCGCTGGATCTGACCCAGCCAGGCGCAAACATCAAATGGAAATACGAGCCGAAACAGGATTCGGCAGTGATTCCGATCGCTTGCTGCGATGTGGTGAATCGTGGGGTTGCGTATGCCGATGGCAAGATCCTCTTCAATCAACTAGATGCCGCTACTGTCGCCTTGGATGCGAAAACCGGCAAGGAACTCTGGAAAGTTCAGCAAGGTGATTTCAAACAAGGTCAGACCATCACCATGGCACCGATAGTGATCAAAGACAAAGTCATTACCGGTATTAGTGGCGGCGAGTTTGGTGTCCGTGGGTTTGTCACTGCCAATGACGTCAACACCGGCAAACAGATTTGGCGTGCGTACAGCACCGGTCCAGATTCTGAAGTGTTGATCGGTAAAGATTTTGTTCCTCCGTATAAGTCGCACGAGGGAAAAGACCTCGGGGTCACCACCTGGAAAGGTGACGAATGGAAACGTGGTGGCGGCACCACCTGGGGTTGGTACAGCTACGATCCAGAACTCAACTTGCTGTATCACAGCACTGGTAACCCAGGTTCGTGGAATCCTGACCAACGCCCTGGCGATAACAAATGGTCGATGTCACTGTTTGCGCGTAACCCAGATACTGGTGAAGCCAAATGGGCGTATCAAATGACGCCGCACGATGCGTGGGATTATGACGGGATCAATGAGAGCGTACTGGTCGACCTCAATATCAAAGGAACAAATCACAAGGCGCTTGTCCATTTTGACCGCAATGGCTTTGCCTATGCGGTTGACCGCACCACTGGCAAAGTATTGTTAGCCAAAGCCTTTGTCAATGTGAACTGGGCGGAGGATATTAATCTGGAAACAGGTCTTCCGATCGAAAATCCTGAGAAGCGCACCAAGCAAGGCACGAATGTCAAAGACATCTGTCCAGCAGCTATGGGCGGCAAAGACCAACAGCCGGTCTCCTATTCTCCGCGCACCAAGCTCTTCTATGTACCAACGAACAATCTGTGCATGGAGTATGAAGGAACCGAAGTAAGCTACATGGCTGGCGTGCCGTACGTGGGTGCGATCGTCAAACAATATGCTGGTCCCGGTGGGCATCGAGGAGAGTTCCTTGCGTGGGATGCCTCCACTGGTACCAAAAAATGGGGCATCAAAGAGAAATGGGCAGCGTGGGGTGGCGCACTCAGCACTGCCGGTGATGTAGTCTTCTATGGCACCATGGATGGCTGGTTTAAGGCCGTTGATGCTGTCAGTGGGAAAGAGCTGTGGAAGTTCAAAGTCGGCTCCGGCATTATCGGCTCGCCCATGACCTATCGTGGACCAGATGGGCAACAATATGTCGCAGTGTTGTCTGGTGTTGGCGGTTGGTCAGGTCTTGTTGTCGCCGGTGATCTCGGCACTGATGATCCGACCGCTGCGTTGGGAGCCATAGGTGCGTTTGGCGAGCTTGGTAAGGACACAACTAAGGGCGGGATGCTGTATGTGTTCTCGCTTGGTGGTGCGCCGAGGCAGGTGGCAAAGAAATAGAAGAGAAACCAACGAACAGCACCTCTAGTCCCTTCTCCCCAAAGGGGAGCAGGCTAGGATGAGGGGGATCAAAGACGGATTGGCGATGGGCAGGCAAAGACAGTCAGAGCTGAACCAGACGCAATGCGCATTTCTCAATTTCTTCACCCTCACCCTACCCTCTCCCTACGAGGGAGAGGGAATTAAACTCCAGCGTATGCAGTATGATTTCCAAGGCTCTTTTTTTCCTTACTGCACTCATCATCCTTTCTCCCAGCCTAGTTGAGTCTGAAGCTCCCACTACCCCTAACACCCAGTTCCGTGTCTGTGCCGACCCGAACAATCTCCCCTATTCCAATCAAAAACTCGAAGGCTTTGAGAACAAGCTTGTTGACCTCCTTGCCAAAGAACTCAAACAGGAAGTGACCTACACGTGGTGGCCACAGCGACGCGGCTTTATTCGTAACACGCTTGCGGCTGGACGTTGCGATGTCGTGATGGGTATTCCAGAGAATGTTGACGCGGTGTTGACGACCAAACCGTACTATCGCTCTGCGTATGTCTTTGTCTCCCCTAAAGCAGCGAACTACAACATCATTTCCTTTGATGATCCTCAGCTCCAGTCTTTGAAGATTGGTGTCCACTTAATCGGCGATGACTACAGCAACAGCCCACCGGCCCATTTGTTGAGCAGCAAAGGCATTGTCAAAAACGTAGTTGGGTACAGCATTTTCGGCAATTATGGCGAAGACAGTCCGCCAGGAAAAATCATCAAAGCCGTAGCTGATGGTGAGGTGAATGTCGCAATTGTATGGGGGCCAATAGCGGGCTATTTCGCACAGAAACAGTCTGTGCCTTTGACGATTACCCCGGTTCCAACTGAAGCAAGTTTGCCAACGTTGCCTTTTGCTTACAGGATCGCGCTCGGCGTGCGACGCGGAGATACGCAACTACGAGAAAAGTTGAATGACCTCCTCAATCGCAAATCCCAAGAGATCAATAAAATCTTGACTGAGTACGGAGTACCGATTATTCAGGACTTGAGGACTGAGAGATGAGGACTGAGTAGTGAAATTAAAAGGCAGAACCAAAACCCCAACGGAGCTAGGGGCCAGGGGCTGGGGACTAGTTACCCCTTCTCTCAAGCCCCAAGTCCCAAGCCCCAAGCCCCAAGTACGGGTATTTAATTCCAAACGGCTAGTTTTTGCTTCATTGATTGTGTGGACGGTACTGTTCGTGGTCTCCGTCTATGCGCAAAACGGTGCAGCTCCCCAAAAGCTCAACCCCTACACCGGCAAAGCCGAAGCTATTACTGAGGGACAACAACTCTACAAAAAGTTCAACTGCTACGGCTGCCACGGCATGCAAGGCGGTGGCGGCATGGGACCAAACCTCACCGACGAAACCTGGCAGGCCGGTGACGGTTCGGACTCTAGCTTATTATCTCAAGTTCGTGACGGCAAAGGGCAAATGCCGCCCTTCAAAACCCTGATGAACGACGACCAGGCCTGGAAACTCATTGCCTTTGTCCGTTCGCTGTATAAAGGTGATCCGAAAAAAGCGAATTGGTAAGCCATTTGCTCTTGACCGACTGAACTGTGTAGAGTAGGCGTCTCTGAGTTCTCTGTCTGTACTGACAGCTTAGATACTCAGGAGAATATACATGGGTCAAAAACGTTGGTCGCTTTCAGTCCCTTTTGACAACTTTACCTTAGCCGAGCATGCTGACCTGGCACGTGAAGCCGAACGGCTTGGCTACACTGATGCCTGGTCATCCGAGGTCGATGGCATCGATGGATTCGCACCATTGGCAGTCGTCGGCGCGGTTACTAATCTCCGACTCGGTACAGCTATCGAAAATGTCTATACCCGTGGGCCGGCTACGCTTGCTATGAGTGCAGCAGGTATTGCTGAGATCGCTCCAGGACGGTTTTGTCTCGGCATCGGCGCAGGCTCGCAGCCCATCGTCGAAATGTGGAACGGTGGTAAATTCGAAAAGCCTGCTGTGCGTGTCAAAGAGATGGCTCTGTTTCTGCAGAAAGCTTTCGCGAATGAGCGTGTGGTCTTTCAAGGTGAGACGATCAACGTCAACGGATTTCGTTTCAGCCGTCCGCTCGCACAGCCAATTCCGATTCATATTGCTGCGCTACGACCATCGATGTTGCGCGTAGCTGGAGAAGTCGGCGATGGCGCCATCGTTAATTGGCTCTCGGCTGAAGATGTGAAGAAGTCCGTGCCGATCGTACGAGAAGCTGCCACCAAAGCCGGGAAAGACCCCAACTCAGTTGAGATCACTGCGCGTTTGTTTATCTCGATTGATCCGCCAACCCCAGAAGCCGATCTTGGTATCCGCCGTCATATCAACACCTACTTGAACGTTCCTGTCTATAAAGCATTTCAAAAATGGCTTGGACGCGAAGCGGCGCTTACGCCAATGTGGCAGGCATGGGATAAAGGCGATCGCAAAGGTGCAGTCGCTGCCGTGCCAACGGATGTCATGAACGCGCTGGTTCTTAATGGTTCGATGGAAGAAATTCGCGCACATATTCGGCGCTATCACGATGCTGGTGTAGATACGACATTTCTGCAGTTCCAGACTTTTGAGACCGATGCGAAAGTGCGGCGTGAGCGCATTCTCGCTGCGATGCGTGCGTTGGCGCCACAATCGTAGGAATTGCGGAGTGGCGAATGCGGATTGCGGATTAATAGAAAACAACACGAGCGTTCTTTTTAGTCCCCAACCCCAAATCCCAATCAGATTCCCTCACCCTAGCCCTCTCCCGGTGGGAGAGGGAAGTAACTTTAGGAGATGTGTATGCCCCGTATCATCGATGCAGATAGTCATTTCATGGAACCGTTGGACCTGTGGGAACGCTACATCGATCCCAAGTTTCGTTCACGCTGTTTACGCTTTGAACGCAATGCCGACACCGGTCGCTACGAGATGGTCATCAACGAAAACAAACGCGTTCGTGGCGTGGGCGAGTTCACCTTGGAACAAGTCTTCGGCGTTGGTGTTGCCTACGGCCAAAAAGAAGAAGGCAAAGGACTTGGGACCTTCGACTTCGCTACGGCGTTCAATAACAAACTCGAAGACATGGACGAGCGCATTAAGTTTCTCGACCGCGAAGGCTTCGCGTGTCAGTTCATCTTTCCAACGCTTGGACTGCAATGGGAAGCGCATGTGACTGATCCCGAATTGGCCGCGGCCCACTGTCGCGCTTACAACACCTGGGCGTCAGAAGTCTGTGCTACACATCGTAACCGCTTGTTTCCTGTCGGGCATATTTCGTTCTGGAATCCATCGGAAGCCGTGCGCGAATTAGAGCGCATTGCCAAAGCAGGCATACGAACTGTCTTCATCGGCGCCATGCCGATCGAAGGCAAGAGTTTTGGCTGCCCAGAGTACGATCCGGTTTGGGCTAAAGCGCAGGAACTCGATATCGCCATTGGCATTCATCTAGTCGTGCATCGTAACTACTCCGGCCATGACTGGTACATGGATCGTCGCCCTGGCTTCATGTACATGAGCATGAATGTCATCCAAGACCCACGCATGGTGCTGACGACGATGGTCTATGATGGTGTCTTCGAGCGTTTTCCACGGTTACGCGTCGCGACCATCGAATCGGGGAGTGGCTGGGTGGTCGAGTGGATGGATCGTCTCGACTATCGCTACAGCTACATGGGCCACTCCTGCGCGATGAAACGACCTGCGAGTGAATATTTCGCACGTAATATATGGATCTCGGCTGATCCGACTGAGCGATTGTTGCCATATATGATCGAATTGACCAGTGACGACAAGTATTTTATTGGCTCAGATTTTCCCCATGCTGAAGGGTTTATTGATCCAATCGTCAATACCCGCAAGGCGCTGGCACGACTGTCTGAACAGTCGGTGAGTAAAGTGCTGGGAGATAATGCGGCGAAGTTTTTTGGAGTGTGAGCGTTTTCTAGGGTTTGGGGTTCTTCATTAAACGTTAAACGAGTTTCCGATTAGCGGGTAGGCCAACCAAGAGGACGAATGTGATTAAAATTGATGCAATCAACGTTTTCTTTGGTAAGAATCTGCGAAAGACGGAAATCGTCGGTAAGGACGAGATACTTTCCTTTAGCGAGTTGGTAAATCGCCACATCAGTGAGACCTAACTTGAGAAAGTGCGTGTCGCCAGCAACCTGACGGCTTTGAAGGTAGTGTTCATCCAGAACGGTCAACTGTTCAGCGAATTTTTTGAAGTACGCACTTCTCAGAGGTTCTTTCGTTTGCTCTGGAAGCTGTCCCGATAGGTTACTAACTTCAGTGAGTATATTTGGGGTGGTGACAATTTTCTGAAATTGTCGGATCAGTACCAATAGTGTCCGGTAATCCTCAACAACAAACTGCTGAGTTTTCTTGAAGCGAGGAATGAGAGCACTATCGAACCTCCCGACAAAATAGAGCAACAAGATATTTGTATCGATGAGGAGACCAGCTTGGCGATAGCGGCTGATCAGTTGAGGGAGAGACTCGTTCATATTTCTCTGATCTTCATAGCTTTTACTTGACTGTTCTCCGAGTCGATTCTGAATATTTTATAATCTCGCTTGTGTTGCTGTTCTTCGGTGAGGGCAGCCGGTAAAGAGTGTAGGGCTTCCGTCGGAGACAGAGGACGTGAGAATCCCAAAGTCACAAGCCACGTCTTGCCATCGTCAGATATTTCAACTTCTTCGAGCTGAATATCCTGTAACTGGTTCACATCATAGAGCATCCCTAAATAATTTCGCGCGGTTTGGACTGCCTGTAAGACGTCAATCATAAAGACCTCGATTTAACGCAACATGTGGATGAATAGACTCATCGTTATCACAAGAAAGAATACAAGTAAGATAAAGTGGAAAAACAGCCTTCGATCATAGAGCTTGTCGTCGATAAACTCCGCTTCATTTCCGCCAGCCCCCGTCGCAGAGAAAACAGGCTGTTCGTACAACCCGTTTCTGAGGGTAGCGTTTAGTCCTCCACCGGAGCTCTTCAGTTCATCTCGCTTGAATACGGACAACGCAATAACAATCCCGATCAATAGAAATTCTCCAACCCCGAGAATCATGGAAAACCTCCAACAGAAGTGTATTATACGCAGAATACGACATCGGAGAATAGATTGAGGCAGGAGGAGTGCCATGCCACGCAAACTGACCGAGACACAAGTTGCCCACTATCAACGTGATGGATTCTGCTTTCCTATTCCAGCGTTTTCATCAGCAGAGGTTTCAGATCTGCGCAAACGACTCGAAGGATTTGAGGCGCAACAAGGTCATACGCTGCAGGGAACGCAACGCATCAAGACCAATCTCCTCCTGACCTGGGTTGATCGTCTGATTCGCGCGCCGCAGATTCTCGACCCGGTCGAAGACGTCATTGGCCCGAACATCTTGTGTTGGAGCATGCAGTTTTGGACCAAAGAACCACGGACCACAGACTTTGTCTCGTGGCATCAGGATTACCAATATTGGGGTCTGGATTCTGCCGAAATTGTCACGGCCTGGATCGCACTCTCACCCGCGACGATCGAAAGCGGTTGCATGCGTATGCAACCCGGTAGTCACAAAGTGCAACTGCCACATCAAGATCTCTTCGAGAAAACCAATATGCTCTCACGCGGGCAAACTATTACCGAAGGAATCGACGAGGCCACAGCAGTCAACATCATTCTCAAGCCTGGCGAGTTTTCTTTGCACAATGTGCGGATTGCCCATGCGTCCGCACCAAACCGCTCAGCAGATCGCCGCATCGGAATTTCTATTCGCTACATGCCACCGCAAACACGGCAGCAATTAGCCGAGTGGGATAGTGCTGCACTCGTGCGTGGCGAGGATCGCTATGGGCACTTTGTGCACGAGCCACGTCCAAGCAAAGAGTTCGACCCTGAGTGTGTTGCATTTCACGAAAAGACGATGGCCAACTTGCTCTCATTTCTCTATAAAGACGCCGGACAAAAGAAGGCAGAGTATCAAGAAGAACGAGCGTAAAGGAAACATCTGTGACAAATCAGATTCCTCTGTATGTTCCGTCTGTTCCCGTACCTGACCACGGTTATACTCGCGCGTTTGACGCCGAGATTGATTATCTGGAAGATCCGACCCTACGTGTTCGTGGAGTACAGACTGATCATCAACATAGTCTTGAATATGTGTGGATCGTGCGCTTGCCTAAGTACGAAATTGTCCACACTACCGCACGGCACTTGGCTGGTGAGCCTGAGGTCTTGTCGCCGGAACTGGTGATGCGCTCGGCTGCGATTCAAGGCGTGTGTGCAACCCAAGGCTTTACGACGACGATGCGAGCTGCGCTTGGTGATCTTCCAGGGCATCAGGAACATCTAGTGATGGCTATTGAAATGGCGCGCGTGAGTTTACAAGGTTTTCCTGTTCCCAAAGATGATCATGAACGATTTGCGTCAATGGCAACAACAGTCCCGCCCGGACCCAGCCAAGTCGCGCGGATGTCCTGGGAGCGCGATCGTGCTGGCTGGCCGTGGATTTGCAACTCCTGTTATGCCTATCGTGATGAGTCGGCAACTTTGTTTGAACAACGCCAGATACAATGCTTTGATCTCGACTTAATTTCCCCTCCTCCTGGGCAGAAGCGCTTCTTCTGGCGGACCAAGCAGCTCCGCGTTGCCACTTCTCCGGATGGCACGGGCTATGTGTGTCGTAACGCCATGAACGATACGTTTCATGAACTCAATGTTGCCTTCGACCTTCAAGCCGACGGCACGATTCGTTCAGCTCGCAGCCAAGCCCAACGGCTCGCATTTACGGGCATGTGCGAAGATACACAGTCGAGAACGCCGAGACTGATTGGCAAGAAGTTAGACAAACGTTATGCCCGGCTCCTCGCCGATCATGTCGGCGGTCGCTCAGGCTGTAGCCACCTGTTTGATCTTTCAGTCGACTGTTTGCGCTTTTTTCAGTGGCAGGAGTGACGTCTTCATTGTTCTTTCATTTCCGCTGTGACTGCAAGGATGCCAACAAAATCTCCACCCAAAAATCTCTGGCCGTGATCCGGCGCATACACGGCTGAGAGTGCGCCATCGAGATATAACGCATCGTTACATCCCAATACATCCCGAAACAGAGTCGCGAACTCATGGAAGGTCACCAACGACTGGGAAATTGCGAACACGACCTTCCCCTCACGTGTCACCCCAACCCCGTTACGGTAATGGCGATTGCTCGACTCTTCAAGAAACGCGGGATGGATGACGCCCCCCAAAAGAAGAGCCGGGCCAGATTGAGTCGCAATCGTTGGCTTCACTTTGAGCTTAGGGTAGGAACGCGCATCAACGATCGCCGGCTTCTTATCGAGAACATAGAACACACCGTTGGGTTTGAGATAGAAATTCCCCCGTCCACCTTTGCCAAGGTTTAGCGGACGTAGCAGTTGTCCATTTTCAATGTGCAGTCCGAGCGGCGCAAAGTCTTCACCGAATATCCCGGCGTTCATGGCAAACTTCAACGTGCGCCTTTGCGTGGCGAGCGTGTCCCGTAGTCGGCGAAAAGAGCCAAACCGCTGACCAGAAGAATCTTGCCAAAAGAGTTCGAGTTGCTCTGCCTGTGGATTCACAGCGTGAACAAAAAACTCTTGACCACGATGCTGGAGCACATCCGCCACACTCAGATGCGGAAAACCAAGTATGACAGCACAGGCAGAGAGTACCCACTTGAACATACGCCAAGCGACCGATCGTTGATGCTTAGTGTTCACTCAACAATGACCCGAAACCGTAGATTCTGTCAGTCAATCCATGTGTTCGATAGGCATGCCACAAGGTCGCCGTATTAATGGCAATCACCGGTTTTCCTAACCACCCCTCCGCATCTGCAGCAAGGCGAATCATCGAAAGATTCGTTCCACACTGTACGATTGCATCGATGTCTGGCCCATCCAACTCTTGGAGAACCGGCCGCAACTCGGCAGGGGTAATCTCCGCGATGGCCGTTGCACTAGGGCTCCGTAAATCTTTGTAGCGCGCGACTTCGAACCCACAGTCCTGAAAGTATTTCACAATTTGTTCACGCATGATTGGCTGATATGGGGTGAAAACCGCAATCCGTTTCGCGTTGTACACGGCCAAAGCGTCTCGACACGCCTCAGACCCCATTGAAATCTTGAGCCCGGAGATCT
This sequence comes from Deltaproteobacteria bacterium, assembly GCA_016874775.1. Classification (NCBI taxonomy): domain Bacteria; kingdom Pseudomonadati; phylum Myxococcota; class Myxococcia; species Deltaproteobacteria bacterium. The sequence continues at coordinate 11,081 of VGTJ01000105.1, read as the reverse complement.
GTCGCATCTTCTCATGAAAGCGTTGGGCTCCGGGGACCCCATCCCAGAACGTCGGAGCAGACATGCCCATCGCCAGAATATCAGGTTTGCATGTCATGACATCGCGCACGGCAATTTCGATCGCCCTATCCACTTGGGTCAACAACTCTTTCATTGCTGAATCAGAGCTGAGGTTTGGTTGGCCAATGTAAATTCTTCCGGTGTGAAACGTCACCCCAGGAATCCGCATATCCCAAAAGTCTGACTCAACGACTGTGTTGGTCGATGGAATAATTACTCCCATTTTGGCGCGAAAGCCAACAACGTCTGGCATACAGTCCTCCTGCATGAGAATCACTCGGCGTGTTACATCATATGCGTTGCGCGTCGGGTATGATGTTTTTCTTACACGTTACTTCTTGTCGCGCAACCTGGTATGACACAGAAAGGCAATTTTCAAACAGAGAAAAACAGGAGGCAACCCAATGGACAATATTGTACTTGAGCAAAAGGACCGGATTGGCACGCTAACCCTCAATCGCCCAGAGAAACTGAATGCAATGAGTCCAGCACTCCTCTCCGAGTTCTCCCAAGCGATCGACCAGATTGCGGCGGATGCTGAAATCAAAGTAGTCATCATTCGTGGTGCAGGACGGGCGTTCTCTACCGGCTACGATCTCAGTGGTGCTGACGTCACGGACGGCAAGAAGCCTCGCTCACGGCCTTTTATGGTGGATGACGACCGCACCATGCTCCAGAAGATGGTCGAACGTTGGCTGCGGTTGCGCGATCTACCGAAGCCGGTGATTGCGATGGTGCACGGCTATTGTCTCGCGGGAGCGACGCAAATCTGCATTTGTTCAGACCTTATTTTCGTGGCGGAAAACGCCCGAGTCGGGTTTCCCTCCATTCCGGCAGGCGCAGGGTTCGTCAGTGCAATGTGGAACTGGATGGTCGGCCCACACCGCACAAAATACATGGCGTTCCTCCCTGGGAGTCACATCAGCGGGAAAGAAGCTGAAGCGATCGGATTTGCAACCCGAGCGTTCCCGGTAGACAAGCTGGAGGAGGAAACATACAGTTATGCACGACGGATTGTGAAAGTTCCTGCTGAGAAGCTTGCGCTAGAGAAACTTTCTGTTAACCGTGCTATGGATTATCGTGGCTTTCGGACGTCGGTATTGTCGGGCGCAGAATATGATGCCATCTTTCACTTTGGCTCAGGAAATGAAGAGATCAAAAAAGTCCGAGAGGAACGAGGTCTTAAAGGAGCAATTGAGTGGTATGAAAAACAGTAAGGAACAAAAGAAGGGAAGCTCGTTCAAACATCCTGAGTATCTCGTCGAGACAGACTGGCTCGCAGAACACCTGAACGACCCGAATCTCCGGATTCTCGACTGCACCGTCTTCTTACATGCCGATAAAACACGTGGGTATCGGGTTGAGAGTGGGTATCAGAAATGGCAAGAAGGACACATTCCCGGAAGTGGCTTTGCGGATCTCACCAAAGAGCTCTCTGACCCACACGGGCGCTTCATGTTTACGATGCCTTCCGCTGAACGGTTTGCAGAGGCCATGTCTCGTTACGGGGTCAGCAACGGCAATCACGTCGTCCTCTACGACTCCCTGATGAACATCTGGTCGGCACGGGTGTGGTGGATGTTGCGCACTTTTGGCTTTGACAACGCAGCGGTCCTAAATGGTGGGTGGCGGAAATGGCGCAAAGAAGAGCGCCCAGTATCCACGACAGCGACAAAGTACCCTTTCGGCCATTTCGTTCCACACCCACGCCCCCAACTGATCGCCCAAAAACAAGATGTAGTGGCAGCGATAGGCAACGGGACGACGTGTATTGTGAATGCCCTCACCGCCGAAGAGCACGCAGGGAAAGGGCAAACACGGTACAAACGCCCTGGTCGAATCAAATCGAGCGTCAACGTGCCATTCATGACGCTTGTCGACCCAGAAACCCATGCCTACTTACCAGCAGATAAGCTACGAACACGATTTACCGAGGTCGGAGCACTCAACCGCAAACATGTAGTGACCTACTGCGGTGGCGGTATTGCCGCATGTAGTGATGCGTTTGTCTTGACCCTGTTAGGCATCGAGAACGTCGCAATTTATGATGGATCACTCACTGAGTGGACGGAAGATCCGGAAACACCGATGGAAATTGACTAAATCACGGTCGTACCTCTGCGGTTGTAGGGCGCGTGGTACGCGCCCTACGATTTCACCGCTAATGAACCTGCGAGTGAGATAGGGCGGGCTGTGCCCGCTATCTCCGCCAACAATCCCAAAACTTGGAGTGTTCTACCTATAGATGACTGAGAGGGGCAACTACGGCTCCCGCTTCCACTCCCCTTTTGGCACCATACGTGCCGCGTGCGGGATCACTTCTTGTCCGCATTGGAGAATCTGCGCTTCTAACTCCTCACGCGTTCCCGATGGGCAATCGAAGAATAGAATGATCAACGAGTACCCAGCCTCGGCAAACTGCGAGAGATCTTCGAGCACCTGCGCTGATGTTCCGGTACACACGCGGCGTGGCTTCGCTTGTGTTTCGGGGGCGTTTGCCGAGGTTAGTCGCGCTGAAGCAACGCCAATCATTGAGAAGCGTGAGAGATCACGCTTGAGTTTTTCTGCCTCGCGACGAATGAGGTCCTGCAAGTCGGCATAGCGTGACGGCTGAGCGTACGTGTCTAAGAACAGCGGATAAAACCCGTCGCAGTGACGAATCGCGCGCCGTGCCCCACCAGCAGTGACACCACCATAGATGATCGGCGGATAGGGACGCTGTACCGGTTTTGGGTCCATCGACACGTTGTTAAACTGATAGCATTTGCCCTGATAATTCACGACCTCATCAGTCCATGAGCGCTTGTAAATTTCGATGCATTCATCTGTGCGTGGACCACGCCCTTCGTAGGGCACTCCCAGTGCGGCAAATTCCTCTTGCATCCAGCCCGCACCAACGCCAAAGAGTAACCGTCCGTTAGAGAGGTGGTCGATTGTGGCAAACTGCCGTGCATCGTTCAGCGGATGACGATAAGGCGAAATCAACACACTCGTTCCGAGTTTGAGGCGCGTCGTGCTCACCGCCACTGCGCCCATCATCACGGCAGCATCAAGCATATTATGATGCGATTCGTACGCGCGTTGGCCAGAGGTATTGGCCACATGTTCGCTCGCCGATTGTAGCGGCATACACACGTGATCCGGAAACCACATTGAGTGAAATCCCTGTTGTTCAATCAGTTGAGCAATACGGACTGGCTGCATCGCGCTCACCGGTAGGCTACGTAAAAACGCATTAGTATTGTCACGGTACATGAGGCCATGGGTTGTCGCGTACATTCCGATATGCATGAAGTTCTCCTTTATAGAGCTGGTCGTCGCAAATGCCAGTCGGTGGCGTGCTGATAGGCCCAGGCCACCTGCAACACAAGCGCTTCTTGCCAGTGACGTGCAGCAATCTGTAGCCCAATGGGTAAGTGTTCTTCAGTGAAACCACAGGGAATGCTGATCGCCGGAATTTGCGCGAGGTTGAAGGGATAGGTGAAACGCGTGAGTCGTCGTGTCGTTTCTACCCCTTCACTCTCTTCGATAATCGGCGCCGCAATGCCACAGGTCGGCGCCAGCAGAATGTCATAGCGCGTAAAGACCTCTTCGATTGTTCGTTGCCATTCGCGTTGCGCCTGACGTGCAAGAGCGTATTGCACTCCAGTCACTGCCGCGCCGCGATTCAAGCGTGTCATCACATCTTGGCCAAAATCCTGCGGTCGCTCGGCCCGTCGCGCTTGGTGATAAGCTGCGGCATCGGTCAGAATCAATTCACTCATACGATCAATCATTGCTTCCGCACCAGGCAAGGCCACGTCTTCTACCTGGGCACCGAGTCCTTGCAAGACCTGGGCAGCATTCTGCACAGCCTGTGTTACTGAAGCAGTAGGCTCGCTTTGGAAGTGTCCGCTGCAGAGTCCCATGCGCAAGCCTTTGACTCCATCCCGCAATGTCGCAAAATAATCCGGCACTAGTGTGTCGCTAGACGTTGGCTCGGCTGGATCATAACCAGCAACTACTTGCAGTAAATGGGCGACATCTTCGGCTCGTCGCGCCATCGGGCCGATGGTATCAAAGGTCCAACTGACGGGAATCACGCCGCGAATGCTCACGCGACCAACGGTCGGACGAATACCCGAGATACCATTCAACGCTGCCGGAATGCGTACAGAGCCACCGGTATCGGTACCGATCGTAGCCAATGCCATATCAGCCGCAAGTGCTGCACCAGAGCCACCACTCGAACCGCCCGGAACGCGGCTCGGGTCCCAGGGATTGCGGCACGGACCAAAATGCGGATTGCGCGTGGTCGCACCGATCGCCCACTCGTGCATGTGGGCTTTCCCTAGAATGATCGCACCAGCCCGCCGTAAGCGCACTGCCACTTCGCTATCCGTATCGGCAATATTATCGTGCAAGAACTTTGACCCGGCAGTCATGCGCACGCCAGCAACATCGCAGTTATCTTTCAACGCGATTGGAATACCGTGCAATGGGCCAATGGGCTCTCCACGCATCACTTGCTGTTCTGCTGCCGTTGCCATTGCCAAGGCTTCTTCGGCCATGACCGTCAAGTAGACATTCAGCTTACTATTGAGCTGCGCAATGCGTTCCAGATACGCACGAGTGAATTCAACCGGCGAGAGTTGACGAGAGCGGATGCGTTCGAGGGCCTCGCTAATACCAAGATCTAACAGTTTCACAAATGTCATGGTGTGGGGTCTTCCTTTGTGTTGACGACATACCATGAGTGTTCTCGAGGAACAAGAAAAGTGCAGGAACCTTGCTTTCCACCCGCGGCGATGATTTAGGGAAGACAACACTGCAATACGAAGGAGTGCTGCATGCGAAAAGAGCCCTTCACGGTCGCGATACCGGAAGCCAACCTGACAGACCTGCGCGAGCGATTGAAAAAAACGCGCTGGCCACAGGATTTTGCCAATAGTAACTGGGAGTACGGCACTAACATGGCGTACCTCAAAGAGCTGGTCGATTACTGGATCAACCAATATGACTGGCGCAAACACGAACGCGAGATGAATAGCTTCTCGCATTACAAGACGACAATTGAAGGAATGCCCATTCACTTCATTCAAGAGCCAGGCAAAGGGCCGAAACCGATCCCGCTGATCTTGAGCCATGGTTGGCCGTGGACCTTCTGGGACCTCAATAAAGTGATTCGCCCACTCGCTGATCCCGCCTCTTTTGGTGGTGATCCTAACGATGCCTTTGATGTCGTGGTGCCTTCGCTTCCGGGCTATGGTTTCTCCACGCCGCTCACCACACCAGGAATTAACTTCTGGCGCACGGCAGACCTGTGGGTCACGTTGATGAAAGACGTGCTCGGGTACCAGAAGTTTGCCGCTGAAGGTGGCGACTGGGGCGCGATTATCACCACCCAACTCGGCCATAAGTATGCAGAGCATGTGATCGGCGCCTACATTCACCTCATGATCCCGCTTGATATTTTCGTTGGCGGACTGCCGCCAGAGTCGGATTATGCGCCTGAAGAAAAGCACTGGTACCAAAAGACCATGCATTTCTTTGCCGCCGAAAGTGGCTACTCGGCACTGCAAACCACCAAGCCGCAAACCATTGCCCATGCCTTGAACGACTCTCCCGCAGGCTTGTGTTCCTGGATTTTGGAAAAGCGCCGCACCTGGAGTGACTGTGGTGGCAATGTCGAAAAGCGTTTCACTAAAGATGAACTGCTCACCACCATGACGCTGTATTGGCTCACAGAGAGTTATGGTACGTCGGCGCGCTATTATTATGAAGCGGTCCATAATCCTTGGAAAGCGTCACACAGTCGCACCCCAGTCGTGGAAGCCCCAACCGGCGTTGGCGTCTTCCAGCAGGAAGTGGCCTTGATGCCTCGCAAGTGGGCTGAACGGTATTACAACTTGAAGCATTGGACAGTGATGCCGTCAGGTGGGCATTTCGCTCCGATGGAAGAACCGCAGCGGCTGGTTGAAGATATTCGGGCGTTTTTCCGGCCATTACGGAAGTAAGTTGTTACGCTCGCACAAGAGAAGTGGAGTGTAGGCCGGAATAAGCGAAGCGGTTCCGGCACGTCATGCCGGGAACGGCCTAGCGGCCTTATCCCGGCCTACGCCTGGCTCACCATTTTTCATCTGTTAGTAACAACGTAGAACTGCTATCTTCAACTGCCGAATAGGTTCACGTGACCCTCTTGATCTTCGTCTTTTATTCGCCTATGAGTAAGTTGCCATGACGGACGCTATAAACAAAGAACAAACCCTATCGCAAAACGTCATGCGCAAACTGACCGCCATCCTCAGCGCAGACGTTAAAGGCTACAGTCGCCTCATGAGTGCGGATGAGGTGACCACCATTCGTACGCTTGCGACCTATCGCGAGCGTATGACCACGTTGATTGGCCAATATCGCGGACGTGTCATTGATTCGCCCGGAGATAATCTCCTTGCCGAATTCGCCAGTGCCGTCGATGCCGTGCAAGGCGCGGTGAGATTCAACGCGAGTTGAAACAACGCAACGACTCATTGCCTGCCGAGCAACGCATGGAGTTTCGCATTGGTATCAATGTCGGCGACGTCATTGTTGAAGGCGAACGCATCTATGGTGATGGCGTCAACATTGCCGCGCGGCTGGAAGGCTTGGCCGATGGTGGCGGAATCTGCGTTTCCAGCGCCGTCCATGAGCAAGTCGAAAACAAGCTACCACTGGCGTATGCCGACCTCGGCGAGCAAACCGTGAAGAATATCGCTCGTCCAGTGCGGGTCTTTCGTGTGCTCCTTGATCCTGCGGATTCCGCGCTTGAAGAAGAACGTGGCGAAAACACACTGCCACTGGCTTTACCGGACAAACCGTCGATTGTTGTCCTACCTTTTCTGAATTTGAGTGGTGATCTGGAGCAGGAATACTTCAGTGATGGCATTACCGAAGATCTCATTACCGACATCTCGAAGTTATCCGGTTTGTTTGTCATCTCGCGCAATTCTTCATTCTTGTACAAAGGCAAAGCCGTCCGGCCAGAGCAGGTCAGTAAAGAGTTAGGGGTGCGCTATCTGCTTGAAGGCAGTATTCGTAAAGCCAGCAACCGAGTACGGATTACCGCTCAGTTGATCGATGCCACGACTGGGTATCACCTGTGGGCGGAACGGTATGATCGGGAATTACAAGACATCTTTGCCGTTCAGGATGAAGTCACGCAAAAGATCGTCACCGCGCTGAAAGTACAACTGACACCGAGTGAAGCTGCGCGTGCTCACCGCGCACCAACCAACAATCTGGAGGCCTACGACTTTTTTTGCGCGGGCTTGAGTACCATGCCCAGCGAACGAAAGAAGCTAATGCCAAAGCCCGAGAGATGTTTGAACAGGCCATTGCCTTAGACGATCGGTTTGCTGCCGCCTACGCCATGTTAGGGCGGACGTACCTCACGGACTTGGCCTTTCAGCTCGGACAACGAGATGCAACCGCTCAGCAATTGTTAACCTTCGCTCAGCGTGCCGTCGCATTAGACGACACCTTACCAGTCGCCCACGAAACCTTGGCCTATGCGTATTTGGGCCAAAAGGAGTACGATCAGGCCATTGCCGCTGCTCAACGCGCGATTGCGCTTGACCCCAATTCTGCTGAAGCGCACCTCACGTTAGGAGAAGTCCTCTGTTTCTCTGGACGCCCCAGAGAGGCACTCACACTTGTGGAACAAGCCATGCGCTTGAATCCCCGTTATCCCGCTGGCTATCTGTGGTCGTTAGGGCAAGTCTACGCCTTGTTGGGAAGAACCGATGAAGCGGTTGCTGCGTTGAAACGGGTGCTCATCCGTAATCCTGACCATGTTACTGCGCATGTCATGCTTGCGGTTATTTTCAGTGAACTTGGGCGTGCTGCAGAAGCACGGAAAGAAATAGGCGAGGTTCTACGGGTCAACCCCCACTATTCTCTCACAGACCTCCGCGAGCGCATTCCCTACAGAGACCCAGCGACTTTAGCACGAATAGTGGCAGGGTTACAAAAAGCAGGACTGCAATAAAAAAGAGAAGGCGTGATTCCTTCCTTCTCTTTGCTGGTGTAGCGTGCGCTGTACGCACGACTCTCTTCCTAGTGCGCAAGAAACGTCTCAGGCGACAGTCCAGAAACGATTACCCGGAATTGCCCTGGAAGCTGCTTATAGAGGGCAGTCTGACCGGGTTTTGCATAGAGATATTCTTGCTCTCGCAGTTGCCGTGCACCACGAGGCGGCGGCGGCATAGTACCACCCTGACGAAGGCACAGCACTTGTCCTTCTTCTCCTTGATACACCGTAATCACTGCTGGTTTCCCGCCAATTTCCACGACAATCCCGCCGTTGAGTTCGTATCCAGCAAGTCGGAGGTCTGGTACATAGACGGAAAAATTGAGCTTCTCAGATGACTTCAGTGCAGCCTCGAGTTCGCGCGGATTGTTCGTCGCGTAGGAAAGCGGTAACTCTCCCGTCCTGACCGCTTTGTAATATGCCGCTGCTGCTTCTACGACAGCTGGCTCCGTCTGCTTGACTGGTTCCAAAGGACGGGGTTGGTTTTTCACAGACACTTGGCCCTTTGGAAAAGTAAATGTCAGCAATAAGGCAGCCGTCGCGGCAAGGGCAAATACAGCCGGACGTGGTTGTAACCATGAAACCAGTCGATTACGTGCAACCCGCCACCACGATTGGAGAGGAGAGCGTTCGGCAGCCATTGCCGCACGTAAGCGATGCTCTACTTCTAGAGGAATTGGCGTTTCCCAATGCCAGGTACGAGAGATCTGGCGGAATTGCTGTTGATCGGCGAAAAGGAGAGCACAGCGTTTGCAACTCGCAAGATGGGCTTCCACCTCCTGGTGTTCGACTGCAGTCAAATGCCCGTCTACATGCGCAGCAATAATATCTCGATACGTCTCGCATGTCATAACGTACCCTTTGCTTTTTCAAGAGACACAACGTGTTCGAGTTGAGGACTATTGTCCCGTAGGTATCCATGCTCTCGCGCATATCCTTCAAGAGCAGCTCGTAGCGCTCGTCGTGCTCGGGCTAGGCGCGAGCGTACGGTCCCAGTTGGACACCCAAGAACGGCAGCCGCCTCTTCATAGGTTAAATCACCCATATCCACTAGCAGAAACGTGCTGCGGTACTCTTCCGGTAATGTGTGAATCGCTTCGAGGATTTCTTTATCGACCCTTCGAGCAGCAAACAATACTGCTGGATCATGGCAGTTGTTATCCCCATCAACGGATAACTGCTCTTCGTATTCGTTGGTAACCCGATCAATATCTAACATTTGGTGGTCTCGCAGCCGTTGCGGATAGTGGTTTCTGAAAACGTTATACATAATCGTCAACAGCCACGCGCGACAATTGGTTCCCGGCGTAAATTGATGAAAGAAACGGAAGGCTCGCAGGTAGGTTTCTTGAAAGAGGTCGTCAGCCTCGTCTCTTCGTCGGACGAGGGCAAGACAGGCGGCATACACTGGCTCTTTACAGGCCAGCGCATGGGTTTCGAACAGGGTCGCTTGCGCTTGTACCCCTGGATCCTCTGCAGCCAGGTCGCGGGGTAGGAGTACAGACGCAGAATTAGTCATGAAGTTTCCCCTTCGGTATATAATCCCCCTATAAACGCAAAAGTTCCACTACACAAGAACCTTTCATTTCATTAGCCCGGTAATTTTCTGCCAAAAGCGATCAGCCAGGTCGCTTGCGCCAGCGGCTGGCTGCGTCGTTCGCCGGGCAAAAGTCATGATCTTTGCCTTTACCACGCTCGTTCCTTCCTTCGTTCCAGGAGTGAGTTCGACGATGAAATGTCCGTAGGGCTTAAACGCCCCAGTCCTCGGCCTCACTTCTCGTTGGAGCATCGTGCCGTAGAGCACCTTTTGTTCTTCATCTTGATGAAGAACAAGTTCGCTTTCGTCTTTAACAATGGCTTTCAACTGTGGCCAGAGTTGGTCTAGTGGCAAAGGAAACACGTGTTCACGGGCCGACTCTTTTGTACGAGGAAGTCGCGAAGCAAGGGTAGCAAAAGCACTCTTTGTTTTCTCTGTAGGGAGAGAAAAAGGCAGTGGAGCCATTGCGCGCCCTTCCTTCTCAGTTCCCTCTCGTCTTTCAGAAAGAGCCGGAACTGCGGCGGCTAACTCTCTCGGTTCGGTCACGTCCAAGCCTTCAGACGCTAGCACCGTCGCTTGATCTAGTATCTTCTCTTCTTCAACTGCTGGTTGCACTACAGGAGCCTCTGCGGGTTGCGCCGCCGAGAGTTCCGTCGGACGTAGTTGCGGTTCCTCTTCTGTAACAGCCTGTTCCTGCGTTCTCTCTAGCGGTTGTGTCTCCCGAGGAGAGACCTCACGACGTGTCGCTTGAGAAGCTGTCTGAGACCGTGCGTTCTCGCGGTGAGGCACAACAGGCATCGAAGCCCTATCAGCAGAGGCGGGTTGAGATGAGCCGCTCTGCTTCGCAGGGCTGAGCTTCGCTTTGCTCGAAGGCCGAGTATCCATTTTGTCGTCCGGCTTCGGAGACACCAGAGCAGGCGCCCGCGGTTCCCTCGCCGGGCGCTTGTCTGCAACAGGGAGTTTCTTTTGTGTACTAACTTTCGGCACAGGATCAGAACGGCGCGGCACAAACGCAGAGGAGGTCAACGAGTCTTCTAGCTGAGGGGGGAAGTCCTCAGGCTGAGCAAGAAAGAGGACCACCCCAAAGAGCCCTGCGATCGTCACAGCACCAACAGGGGCAATCAATCGTTGCAACAGCCGACGCCAATTTGAAACAGGAGTCCACGCAACGGCTTCTCCTCCGAACATCACAGCGTGATTCAGCGGCGCGCCGGTCTCAGCCTCTTTTGCGGCCCACGGATCCTGGGCAACGGCCTCTGCCAACAGCGCACAGGCATCAGGGGTCGAGGCTATCTCAACAGCCCAGGTTAAGGCATGGGCAAGAATTAAGTTACCGATTAAGAGCGAGGAAGAAGCGTATAGTTCCAATCGCCATGAAACTTACCGGGTTTGATATTGAGCGCTTGAAACTCATCGTCGGAGACCTGTAGGCCTTTG
>VGTJ01000104.1 GCA_016874775.1 Deltaproteobacteria bacterium | reverse complement strand
CAAAGGCCTACAGGTCTCCGACGATGAGTTTCAAGCGCTCAATATCAAACCCGGTAAGTTTCATGGCGATTGGAACTATACGCTTCTTCCTCGCTCTTAATCGGTAACTTAATTCTTGCCCATGCCTAATTGTCAGGTCTCATAACATCGCGCACTAAGAATTCGTCGAATTTCTTGGATTTTTGCACAAAAATGAGTACGCGATGTCATGAGACTCGACAACTAATTCTTGATGTAGATCATGCCAGCCGGTATGTTCGGCAAGTTCGAGGAGTTCGACTGTTTCTTTGAACAACCCCCCGGTCTTTTGCACAATCAGTTCAGGCATGGTTGCGAGTAGGTCATCTGGACAAGTGGAATAGCGTCCATCCAAAAAATCGGCAAGATCACTCGCTTTGATTCGGCCTAGTGGTGGTAGTACGTCGAGCCGAAACGAGCGTTCTCGAAAACGGGCAAGCGCGCTCAACTCTTCCATTTTGTCTTCTAAGGCTTTGTGGCGCTCTGTAGGAAGCTCCAGTGCAAGGAAAGAGAGGATACGGAGGTCTCTGGGGCAAGGAGTGCAGAGCTGTTGGAGACAAAAGGTAAGCCAAGCTTCAAGCGAGGTTGGATGTAGGCGGGTTGCCTCTGATGTTCCGCGTGTTCCCCAGTCCAGAAGTAACACTGGGCGAGCAGGTCCTGGGGCACGCTGGACCTTTTTTGCAAGTGCGTCGATAAATGTTTCGCGGTCTCCAAGCCCCAGATGCTGTCGTACCTTCAGTGCTAACTGCTCTTCATTAAAGGTGTGCTGTCCTGGTAAACAGCGCATCGGCACTCTGTAGGCGTGTGCCACTTCTTTGGCCTCGCGGCGAAGGTGATCGTACAATTGCTCGAAAAAATGATCGACTAATGTTTCTTGTGTTCCGTAAGCAAGCATACAACAGAGGCGACGTTGTTGATTCCGTACTAACTCGTTGATAGCTTGAAGTCCACGTGCTCGCGGCGTCGTGCGGTCTAATAGTAAGCGTGGGAACTGATGTTTCTTCTGTTTGTCGGTAGTTTCTGTACGCCAATTCTTATAAGCTCCCCACGCGATTGATGAGGGCAAGCCGTATTGGTGGAGTGCCCACACCGGATCTGTATCCTCACCGCTATGCAAAAGCTCGTAGAGCCACGCCAGAAAGGCTCGTCGGGCTTCCCTGGGGTCAGTACTATACTGGCTAATAACCAATGGGGAGTGTAACCCTGGCAATGGCATTCTGGCTTTACCTGGAGATCCTACAAAATTACAGAAGACAAAACGCGGCGGATTTGCTTGCCACAGTTGCGCGAGGTCAGTCACTGGCCGTTGGTCGACGGCGAGACCATTATCTAACGGTAAGAAGAGCATCTTTCCATTACTTTCTGCTGGTCCGTAATAGTAGACAATACGTGGCCGACTCTTCGCCCACACCTGTTGTAAAGTGTTCCAGTCCTGTACTCGCTGGACCGAGTCATGAAAAACCGGCCAGGCATGCTTAAGATGTTCCTCCAGATCTCGTTGGTGAGATTCGGTATCCGGTGCTGAACTTGGGGCGATCAGGAGGACTGAACAAGGAGTTTTCAACGTTATATCTGAGAAGTCGGGAGTTTGATCGAGAGACCCATTCAAGAATTCGGGGTTAATCAGCTCAAATGTCCAGCCGTGATTGCGCAGCAACAGCCCCTGCCACCGGGTTTCTGTCCATGGCAACTCAGCCAAGTGTGAGTCTTCGATTTGCAGACGGATACGAACGGGATGGCGAATCGGAGGCGCAAGGTCTAAGTCAAAGAGGACTTGTAGTACCTTGTCGCACTGCTCTTGTGACCCAAATAATGTCACAAATAAACTCTGCCCGGTGTCGTAAGCTGAGCGGTAATCGGGAATCGGGCTGTATGGATGTAAGTATTTGCGGGTCAGTTGGGTACCATGAAGCTTTAACTGGACAGTCAGGTCATAATGGTTCCCTCTTGAGAAGCGGGCTTCTGTACGAAGTCGTTTCGTAAAAAGTCTGATGATCTTGATAGTTACTTCTGCGTAGATGGCATCGTGTCGGTGGTTTTCTTGTAGGCTGAGTGTAGTTCCTGGACTATTGAGTCCTTGATACTTGGTGAGGTTGATACTGACCTTTTTCCCCGAGGATAGTGGCGCCTCAAACACCATATCATCATCAGCTACTGTGGAAGGTCGGAGGTATAAACAGCAGAGATCAAGCCGGCCTTCTTCCCGTGCGTGCAACAATGCTGGTAACTCGACCTCACGAATATACTTTGACGCGAGGAAGTCTGGCGAGACCAGAAGCACGGCTACGGCTGTCGAGGCTAGGGCATCTTTGATTTCTTGGTCCCAAGCCTGACTTGGCGTGATCCGCTGATCACTCCACACATTTAATTGTCCCGTGTCTTCCCACGGCTTGAGGTGAACACGGAATTCTTTGAGAAATGCCTGATCCTTGTCATTGTGACTGTAGCTGATAAACACCTGGTTACGTGGCATGCGTTAGTCCCCCTCCCTAATGCGAAGCCCCAATGACTTTACACATTCAGAATAGTGAGTAGGTTGTCAAGATGTGAGAGGAGATAGAGACAGAGAGGAGAAGGAGGCTGCGTGATCCTCTTGTGGAAATCTTTCTCATTCTTGTTTCAGCAGATCCCTCAATGATAAGAGAATTCTCCATGAGCCAACAATCTGAATCCCATGCCGACCTCACCCGTCGTATCCAACGCCTCGAAGACATCGAAGCCATCAAGTGGATGATTGTTCGCTATGCGCAAGGTGCCGACCAGCACAACAATACCGACATCATGATGCCGCTGTTTGCCGATGATGCGGTGTGGGATGCTGGTGAACGGTTTGGCCGTTTCGAAGGCAAACAAGCGATCTACGATTTTCTCAAAGGGAGCGGCAGTTTCATTGGTTGGACGCTCCACTATATGGTGTCTCCGGCGATCAGAATTGCTGATGACGGCAAAACTGCGCAAGCCTTTTGGTATTTGTGGGAAACGGCGAATATGCCTGAGGCACAGACGCAAGAGCCTGAAGCGGTGTGGATTGGTGGCACTTACGACACTGAACTTGCCAAGGTGAACGGTGAGTGGAAGTTCACGAAAGTGAATTTGCAGATCAAACTACTGACCCCATACACGGAAGGGTGGGCGAAGAAGCAGGTGAGGGATTAGGCAATTAATGGAAACATAAGAGATGTTTGTCATTGCGAGGAGCCGTAGGCGACGAAGCAATCCCTGTAGGGAAATGAGGATAACGAGATTGCTTCGCTACGCTCGCAATGACATATCTTTATGTTCTTGCGTAGAAGCGAAATAGCAAAGTACGTTACAGGGAGGAATAATCATGAGAGAAGCTGTCATCGTATCAACGGCCCGGACTCCAATCGGCAAATCGTACCGTGGAGCATTCAACGACACGACCACGCCGACTATGGCGGCACCGGTCATCAAGGAAGCTCTGAAGCGAGCAAAAGTTGAACCTGGCGAGATCGAGGATGTCGTTATGGGTGCTGCCCTGCAGGAAGGAACCCAAGGGTACAATGTCGCACGTCAATGTGCGCTTTCCGCCGGACTACCAGTGAGTGTGTCTGGGCAGACCATCGATCGTCAGTGTTCTTCTGGTTTGATGAGCGTGTCGATGGCGGCTAAACAGATCGTCGTTGACGGCATGCAAACCGTGCTTGCGGGTGGTGTCGAGTCGATCAGCCTGGTGCAGAACGAACACCAGAATATCTTTCGCAAAGAAGATGCGATTGCTCTGAAGAACGCTCCCGACCTCTATATGGCAATGATTGACACTGCTGAAGTGGTGGCTAAACGATACAACATCTCGCGAGAAGCGCAGGATGAATACTCGTTGCAGAGTCAACAACGCACGGCTGAAGCACAACAAGCCGGACGCTTTGATGCGGAAATTATTCCGATAACTGTCACCAAAGTGTTTCAGGACAAAGACAGTGGTGGTGTTACCCGCAAAGAAATTTCGATTGATCGTGATGAATGTAATCGGCCTAGCACGACGTTGTCCGGTTTAGCTGCGCTTCCTCCAGTGATGGGGCCAGGGAAGTTCATAACTGCAGGAAATGCGAGTCAGCTCTCAGACGGCATGGCTGCGTGTGTGTTGATGGAAAGGAAACAAGCTGAGCAGCGTGGTTTGCAGCCGCTTGGCATTTATCGTGGCTTAGCGGTCGCCGGTTGTGAGCCAGACGAGATGGGGATTGGCCCGGTCTTTGCCATTCCCAAGTTGCTGAAGCTCAATGGTCTGCGTATGGAAGACATCGACCTGTGGGAACTCAACGAAGCTTTTGCTTGCCAGGTCATTTACTGCCGTGATCGGCTTGGTATTCCCAACGAAAAACTTAATGTGAATGGCGGCGCGATTTCCATCGGCCATCCGTATGGCATGAGTGGCACACGGATGGTCGGCCACGCCTTGATCGAAGGCAAACGGCGCGGCGCACGTTACGTCGTCATCACCATGTGTGTGGGTGGTGGCATGGGTGCGGCGGGCTTGTTTGAGGTGGCGTAAGGAATTTGCGACAAAAATGCCGGGGATTGAAATCCCAGGCTACAATCAACAGCCCTTCCAGGGCTGACTTTAGCATTGTCAGAACAAATGGACGCCCCATGCGGGGCGTGTGAAGGTACACCAGTCACAACTTAAGGAAAAATCGCTGTGTTTTTAGGTGCTCCGTTGCGAGTATGGGTTCCTTCTCCCTCAGGGAGAGGGTCAGGATGAGGGAGTCGAGAAGCCACAAGCCCTGAGTTTTCATCCCCTCACCCTAGCCCTCTCCCTGAGGGAGAGGGAATTACTGCACTGCCAACAGCTTAAGTTGTGACTGGTGGTGAAGGTAGCCGGGGAATTTATTCCCCGGCGAGAAACAGTCGCTTCATCTGCAGAAACTTAATGCCCAGCCACCACTTGCCGCTTTGCTTCATCTGCGGCGGTGGGCTGAGCTACTTTGTAGAGCTTCTGTGCATTACTCCACAGAATCTTGGTGCGAACTTCTTCGGTGCAATCCGAAAGGCCGCCTTTGATCCGTTTGTGGACTTCCTCACCGTAGATCGAAGTCGGGTGCGGGAAGTCAGTTTCAAAAAGAACGTTGTCAGTGCCTACTTTATCGATCAGGCGTCGCGGTGCCGTTTGCTCGAACCAGTAGCAGGCATACACGTTACGCGCGAAGTATTCGGACGGCAGCATTGTGAATTCTGGCCGTTCTTTCGAAACCTTATTATCGGTGAATTGATAGTCTAATGCTTCGAGCGAGAACGGAATCCAGCCGATGCCACTTTCAACGGAAATAAATTTGATCTTGGGGTAACGGCACAGCACGCCGGACATGATGAGGTCGTTCAAATGAATGCCGTTGCGCAGGAATACATTCACAGAGAGTTCGGTGAATGTCGCCATACGGCCATACTGCTTCATCTTCATGCCTTGGATACCATCTTCCATGTTGCCTGAGCCAATATGGAAGCTGATCGGCAGATCGAGTTCACAGGCGACCTCCCACAGTGGGTTCCAGTGTGGGTCACCAAGAAGCGGTTGTCCCAAGCCCTGCGGCTCGCCAGTAAAAAGAATGCCTTTGTGCCCCATCGCTGCGCAGCGCCGTACTTCCTTGACGGCTTCTTGCACGTCCCAGAAGGGCGTAGATGTGATCGGTAGCAAGCGGCGTGAATCAGCCGAGGCCCATTCGGTCTGCCAGTCGTTGTACGCTCGCACACAAGCGATCATCATCTCGGGGTCTTTCAACTTGAGGAACTGTTGGCTGCCGAAACCACCAACGTTGGGATACATGACCATCGCCCAAATGCCCATTTCGTCCATGTATTTGAGACGTGCTTTGGCATCGTAGGCGCCGGGATGCATTTCTTCATATGACTTTGGCCAGCTTGTCATATCACCGACACCAGCGGTTGCTGTGAGTCCTGGGTTAGCAATACGATGGCCGCCGAGGTACCACCACAGGCGTCCTTTCTCATCTTTGTCGAGACGAGGTACCGCGTCTTTCATGTGGGCGGGAACGCGTTTGGTCCAGACGTCTGGTGACTCCGTGACATGAGTATCGACGTCAATGATTGTATAGCCGCTCATAACCTTCCTCCTTGGGCTGCGCGTACGCATGCCGTGGTTAGTGGTCTTCAGGCACCTAAAACGCATAGACGGGCCAGATGCAGATGTCAAGGAGAAAGAGGGTGAGCACGCAGCGTTCAGCGTTCAGCTCGCAAAAGAAGCATTCAGCGGTCAGCGATCAGCAGTTAGCCAAAAGAGAGGAACAAAAAAATCCCTGCAAAAGCCGACGGCTGACAGCTGATGGCTGACTGCTGACAAAACACGTACTGCGATCAGCAAGAGTGATGGAATTTGCTCAACTTCTGCCCTATATAGCAATCAACACAACGCAGAGGAGGCTCAACCATGTCAGCGAAACAGCACGCACAGTCTGCGGCGATTCGTGCACGTGTGAATCATCCCATCATTGATTCTGACGGTCACCAGGTCGAAATGGGGCCGATCTTTTTCGATTACCTCAAAGCAGAAGCCGGACAAAAGGTCGCTGAACGCATGCCGGCTTTTTCAATCGACGGATACCCTGATGCTGGATGGTGGACGCTGTCGCCACAAGAACGCCATGACCGCCGGAGTCTGCGACCCACCTGGTGGGCCTCTCCTGCACGCAACACCAAAGATCTCGCGACCGCCTTTTATCCCAAACTGTTTCACGAGCGCATGGATGAGCTCGGACTCGACCTCTCCGTCATATATCCAACTGTTGGTTTGCTGATTGTACAGATTGCCGATGAAGAAGTACGACGAGCTGCAGCACGTGCGGTCAACAAAATGAAAGCCGAGATGTTTGCCGGCTATACTGATCGCCTGCTTCCGGTGGCAACGATTCCTATGCACACGCCACAAGAAGCCGTAGAAGAGCTGGAGTATGCCGTGCGTAAATTAGGATTGCGAGCGATAATGATGGCGAGTTATGTGCGCCGCCAGATCAAGGCTGCCGCACGTATCTCGCCTGAAGCCGCACGCTACACCTATTGGCTCGATACCTACGGGCTCGATAGCGAGCATGATTACGATCCAGTATGGGCGAAGTGTGTGGAGTTGGGCGTGTCGCCGACCTTTCATTCAGTGGGTTATGGCTGGGGGAGCCGCGCGACACCAACCAACTATGTGCATAATCATCTCGGCAATTTTGCCTCAAGTGCGGATGCCGTCTGTCGTGGGTTGTTTATGGGTGGGGTGCCGAAGCGGTTTCCCACTCTGACCTTTGCTTTCATGGAAGGCGGAGTTGCGTGGGCGCGTCAGCTCTATTGCGATTTGATTTCGCATTGGGACAAACGCAATTGGGAGGAAGTGCAAAAATACAACCCCGCGTATGTCGATCGTGACGCCTTTCTCGACTTCTCCCGTCGCTATGGTGGAACGCTGCTAGAGGGACGCGCTGAAGAGATCTTGCGCGCGTATCAGATCTTTATGTCACGTGGTGAAGATCCTGCATTGCTCGACGAATGGAAGCCGAGCGGCATTACCAGCCCTGAAGAAATTCGCGACATCTTCACAAAGCGTTTCTATTTCGGCTGTGAAGGCGATGATCCGATGAATACGCTGGCCTTTGATACCAAAGGCTCGCCGTTCAATGCCGAACTGTATGCGCTGTACGGTTCAGACTTAGGCCATTGGGACGTGCCCGACATGAGCGATGCCGCGCACGAAGCCTACGAACTCGTCGAAGACGGACTCATGAGCGAAGGCGATTTTCGTAAGATGGTCTTTACCAATCCAGTAAAGTTCTGGACGTCGACCAATCCGAATTTCTTTCTGGGGACGATTGTCGAGGGGGCGGTGCGGCAAGATGTCTGAAGAATTCCCTCGTCCCTGCAGAAATACTAGTAGATAGTCCAGAAAGTTTTGCTGGCTAACTCAAGGGACGTCATTCCCGCGAAGGCGGGAATCCAGGCGGCTGAACGACAGGCCACTGCTGAAGTTCCCTGGATGCCCGCCTTCGCGGGAATGACGAAACCCTATCCCTCAAAATTAAATGGACTGACTACTAGCGTGAAGTTAGGGGATGGTTGTCATTGCGAGGAGCCGTAGGCGACGAAGCAACCTCCTGGGGTACAACTGTTTACAATGAGATTGCTTCGCTACGCTCGCAATGACAGGATGCCCTCCTCCTCAGAAGGTGAGCGCAAAGTCTTACGCAAAAATCTCACTAAAGAAATCGCGCATCGACTTCCACGAACGCTCATCGGCTGCTTTGTTGTACGCAATCCCCGGATTGCCGACGCTGGCTGCATTAGGATTAGTGAAGCTATGCACTACACCGCCGTAGGCGATGAGTTGCCAGTCGACACCAGCAGCAGTCATCTCTTTTTCGAAAGCGTTGACTGTTGCCTGTGGGACAAAGGGATCTTCTGCGCCATGACAGACTAAGACCTTCCCTTTGACTTTGCCTTGCTCGGCTGGCTTCTGGGTGGCGAGATTGCCGTGAAAAGAAACGACACCCTTTACTGGTGCGCCATCGCGGGCCAATTCAAGAGAGAACGTTCCACCCATGCAATAGCCAATCACCGCTAAGCGGCTGGAGTCGACTTGTGGCAATGATGCAAGTTTGTCCAACCCTGCGCGTCCGCGTGCGCGGAATTTTGCTGGATCGGTCATGAGTGGTGTGGCGAGTTTGATGGCTTCTTGCAGATCCGAGGTTTCAAATCCGTTACCATACGGGTCACCAGCCAGCGCCACATAACCGAGCGCCGCTAGCATTTCTGCACGCCTCTTTGCGTTGACGCCAAGACCGAACGCTTCTGGCATCACCAGAATGCCGGGCTTTTTGTTCGAACTCTGGTCATCGTAGGCCAGGTGTCCCTTCAGTGTGACCCCCCCATCTTTGTACTCAACCGTTTCTGTCTTCATGCTGCTCCTCCTTGTATGTAATGTTGACAATACCGTGCCGTGTCTTTTTGGCAGTCTGGGTTCTGCAAGTCAACCTCTGGCATGTCCAGCGGACATCCGCTTGCCGAAGCAGGCGAACTCTTGTAGTAGGCTGCGCAGAATAAAGCGTTCAGCCGTCAGCGGTCAGCTTTCAATAAAACAGTCTTGCTAAAAACTGAGCACTGACAACTGAGAATTGAATCCTTACGTTTCTTATCCGGCTGACAGCTGATAGCTGAGTGCTGAGTGCTTATCCGCAGAAGGGAACGTGCCATGAGTATTGCAACTGCCACGTATATCGCAATCGACCGCAAGAAAACTCTCAGTGAAGAACCAGCCACAGGCCACAACCGCTGGCATCCAGATATTCCACCAGTGGTGAAAGTCGACCCAGGGCAAGTCGTCGGCATCGAGACTCGGGACGCGTTCGATGGACAGGTTAACCCGAACTCCTCTGCTGCAGACCTGCTGAAAACGAGCCTTGGTGTGGTGCACCCACTGACTGGGCCAGTCTACGTTAACGGTGCAGAACCAGGGGATTTACTCGAAGTGACAATCGTTGATGTCGAGGCACAGCCGTTTGGATTCACTGTGCAAGTGCCGGGCTTTGGTTTCCTGCGTGATGTGTTCACTGAACCACATATCGTGCGCTGGACGATTGCCAACGGTTTTGCCACTTCGCCTGATCTGCCAGGCGTACGCATTCCCGGTGCGCCGTTTATGGGCGTGATCGGTGTTGCGCCATCACACGAGTTGTTGGCCAAAATCAATCAGCGAGAGACTGACTTGTCGAAACGCGGTGGCGTGTTGTTGCTACCGGATGCGAGTGGAGCGATTCCCGCTGATCCCAAGATTGCTCAAAACGCGATGCGCACCATCGCACCGCATGAGACCGGCGGCAATGTTGATATCAAGCAGCTCTCGAAAGGGACGACGTTGCGTATTCCTGTCTATGTTCCTGGTGCCTTGTTCTCAGTTGGTGATGCACACTTTGCTCAGGGCGACGGTGAGAGCTGTGGGACTGCGGTCGAGATGAGTGCCACGTTCTATGGTTCGTTCAACCTCATCAAAGGCGCAGCCAAGAAATACAACATCCAGGATGTGCAATTTTATCGTAACGACTATTTTACTTCGCCAGAGATGGCAGTGCCGCGCCGGTTCTTCGCCACGACAGGGCAGTCCTGCACCCGCGAAGGTGTGGCGCACTCAGAAGATGCGACGCTCGCTGCACGCAATGCGCTGCTCAACATGATTGATTATCTGGTGCACGAACGTGGCTTCACGCGTCAACAAGCGTATGCGATTACCAGTGTGGCAGTGGACCTCAAAGTGAGTGAGCTGGTGGATGTGCCAAACTTTGTCGTCTCGGCATTCCTACCGTTGGATATTTTTGTGTGAGGTTCCTGCAGAAGAGTGAGGTAATAGAAGGCTGACGCGGCCCGTCACTCCCGCGAAAGCGGGAATCCAGAGCAAGGGCAGTAGATTCCGGGTCGCGGCCTTCGGCCTTGCCCGGAATGACGGGCTCCCATCTTTCATACTTATTGTTTCTTCGTTCCTACTTCCACAAATCCCTCTTTCACCAACAGTCTTGTGTTCTCCCCATCCTTTCCGTCACAATACGGGAATAGTGATGTCCGGTGGATGTTATGGGGGTACTGACATGAAAGGCATTCTTTCTGGTCTACGAGTAATCGAAGGTTCCGCTTTTGTTGCGGCACCACTTGGGGGGATGACACTCGCGCAACTCGGTGCGGATGTGATCCGTTTTGATCAAATCGGTGGTGGGCTCGACTATCAGCGATGGCCTTTGGCTGATGATGGCCAGAGTCTTTTCTGGGCTGGACTGAACAAAGGCAAACGCTCGATTCAGATTGACTTGCGCTCGCCACGTGGACGAGAACTCGCGACTGCACTGATTACTGCGCCTGGCGACAATAACGGTCTGTTTCTTACTAATTTCCCTGCCCGTGACTGGCTCGAATATGAAGGGCTGGCGCGGCACCGCAAAGATCTCGTCATGGTAGCGCTAACCGGTAACCCGGATGGCACCAGTGAAGTGGACTATACAGTGAACCCAGCCACAGGGTTCCCGTGGGCGACCGGACCGCGCAACCTGGCTGAGCCGCTTAATAGTGTCTTACCGGCGTGGGATATCGCACTCGGAACACTGGCGACGGTGGGTCTGCTTGCGGCTGAACGTCACCGGCGGTTAACTGCTGAAGGCCAGCTCGTTCGTCTTTCACTGTCTGATGTTGCCTTTGCTATGGTTGGCAATCTTGGTCGTATAGCTGAGGCACGTCTCGGCGGACGAGATCAACATAAAGATGGTAACTATCTATATGGGGCTTTCGGGCACGATTTTGAGACCCGTGATGGACGGCGAGTCATGGTTGTTGCACTCACCGCTCGGCAGTGGAATGCACTGGTTGATGTGACAGGTATTGCTGAGGCCTGCCAGAGCATTGAGCAGGTGACCGGCCACGACCTCAGCACTGAGACTGGTCGTTTCGAGGCTCGCGATTTGATTGCTGCGTTGCTACGTCCATGGTTCGCGTCGCGCAGCCTGGCAACCATCCGTGATACGTTTGCGGGCACCAACGTCTCCTGGGGACCGTATCAAACATTCCGACAACTTGTGACAGAGGACCCACGCTGTTCGCTGGCGAATCCGATGTTTGCAGAAGTCGAACACCCTGGGGTTGGTACGTATGTGATGCCGGGCTCGCCGTTAGATTTTTCCGAAGTATCGCGCGTGCCGGTTCGGCGCGCACCACTGCTCGGCGAAAATACCGACGAGGTGTTGACCGACGTGTTAGGATTGAGTTCTCACGAGATCGCACGCTTGCATGATCAGAAAGTTGTTGCTGGTACATCAAAATAAAGGAACGACGACGTGAGTACATTCGTATTGATTCATGGCGGTTGTCATGGCGCGTGGTGTTGGTACAAAGTCGTGCCAGCGCTAGAAAAGCGTGGTCACACCGTGATTGCTCCAGACTTGCCCAGTCATGGCAGAGACAAGACGCCAGTCGCAACGGTGACGTTGAAGTCTTACGTAGATACGGTTTGTGACATTCTTGATGCACAGCGTGAGCCTGTGGTGTTGGTAGGACACAGCATGGGTGGTGGAATCATTACCCAGACGGCTGAATACCGGCCAGACAAAATCAAGACGTTGGTGTACCTCACTGCGCTGCTGCCGGCGAATGGCGAGTCAATGGGAACCGTCTTGCGGCGCAATACAGAGTCAGCGTTGAACGGGAATTTTGTTGTCAATGCTGACAAGAGCGCTTCGATGGTACGCGAAGACGCTCTCGTCGATGGGTTTTACGCAGACTGCTCGGCTGAAGATGTTGCCCTAGCCAAGCTGCTGTTGACGCCGCAAGCGTCCGCTCCGATAAAAGACAAAGTACAGACCAGTGCCGAACGCTTCGGGAGAGTCCCTCGGGTGGCGATTGAGTGCCTGCAGGACCGCGCCCATCCACTAACTTTCCAAAGAAGTGTGTATCCGACGTTTCCGTTCCAGAAAGTGATTGCCATGGACACCAGTCACTCCCCGTTTTTCTCAGTGCCTGAGGAACTCGCAGCGTATTTGGCGGCGTTGTAACGTAGCGCTCCTTGCTTGCTCTTTGGCGAGTGCTACTTTAGTATCACTCGTATGCGTACCGAACTCGTTACCACTTTGAAGCGGAAGGCAACGGAGATCATTTCAGAGGTGGACCGTGAGAAGGTCCCGGTGCTGATTACTCAGCATGGTCGTCCTGCAGCCTATCTTGTAGATGTAGAAACCTATGAGAAGCTCAAGCAAAGATTAGCCATCCTTGAGGGGATTGCACGTGGAGAGCGCGCCATTGAGCAAGGTCGGGTTGTGTCCCATGCCGAAGCAAAGAAACGACTTGCACGATGGCTGAGCTGATCTGGACCGAGCCTGCACTGAGCGATTTAGACGCAATCGCTGACTATATTGCCCTGGATAATCCAGAGGCAGCGCGTGTTTTGGTGCAGCGCGTATTTCAGCATGTTGAACAGCTAGCCGAGTATCCTGAAAGCGGTTCACGGCCTAGAGAATTGCGCGGTTCCCGTTATCGGCAGATTGTCGAACCACCGTGTCGCGTGTTCTATCGCTACGATGGTCAACGAGTCTTTGTTCTACATGTCATGCGTGGAGAGATGCGCTTGCGGGCGAGTCAGCTTGGTAAAAGGGATCGACAAACGAGGAAGAGTTAGTTTCACCCTCTATGTTCTTCATGCTTGATCTTGTTGAGATCAAAACCTGGATAAGTGACAGCCATGTTGAAATACCTCGAACTAAAGACTGGGTATGGCCATAGTGGTCCAGCCTGGATTGGCTACGTGAAAGAGTCAAAGACCGGCAAGACTTTGTACTTTAACGGTCGCGCGCTGCAGCGGATGAAAAAAGGTGGGATCTATGGGAACTACCTCGACGTTGAGACGAGAGAAGAATTTTGGGTGTCAAACGTCAAGAAGAACGGAGAAGATCGACATTGGGCAGGATCAGGGAAAATCCTCATCGAGGCTACGGCGGTTGTTGAATATCTGACAATCACTGGTGCGACGACGCTGCCTACATCAAAGTACGAAGTCTTTGAGCAAGCCCTGTCTACCGATATTGCTAAGTTCCACAGATTGGCAAATGAGAAGTTAACTGAAGAAGATAGAAAGAATCTTTGGCTAACACTTGGAGAAAGATTCATAAACAGCGAGTGATATCATAAGCCATAGCAAACGGTTTGTCCTCGAACTGGTTGACCAGCGTATCAAGCTCTCGACTTTCATCGGTCGTGAGCTTGCCCTCGGTGCTTTTGGCAAGGAGTTTCGCCATACGTTTGCGGTCACGAGTAGGCATGCGAAAAGAGCTACGAATCTGGCGTGCTTTTTCGTATGCCTCATCAATTAGAGCCCGCGCGATTTCAGCTTCCAACTTCTGGCGTTGGTGCTTTAACTGGGCAATCATCTTACGCAACTCTTCGAGCGTCGGTTTCCCAGTTGCCACTTCCGCGCCTCACTTTCTGTTCTGAACCATACTCGGCCTTTGCGGCTGTGGAAACGGGCAATAATCCTCTCGTTCCACCCAATCAAACGCGAACAACATCTTCGCCATGCCGATGAGCACCGCGATCACCATCGACAACTCGACAATTTCGCCATCAGAAAAGAAGTCTTGTAATTGTTTCATCAAGGCTTCGTCGACTACAGGCTTCTGTGATGTATGCGCCAGCGTAGAGGCAAGGCGTAGTGCCGCCTTCTCTCGCTCACTAAACGGGCCAGTTTCAAACGAGGATAACGCTTGGAGCTCTTCGTCGGTGATACCATGCTGCCTCGACGAGGCAGTGTTCATGCGGTTTCAATAGGCACAGCCGTGCAAGGTCGACAGCCGCAAGCGCACGAGTTCTTTGATTCGTACCGGTGCAATCCCGCCAAAGAAAATCTGTCCATAGAACGAGTTGAAATACCAATCGAGCATGTGTGGGGCATTGGCACCGACTTCCAAGAAATGTGCATCACCAGCGACTGCCAGTGATGTGTCGAGCAGCTCTTGCATCGACGCTGATAGGTTCTCTCGTGGTAATCGACGTAACGCCATAGGTGCACTCCTTTTTGTTCTCTTTCTTTAGGAGAGAATTCCTCTTCCGTCCAGCACGAGAGTGATTTATGTGATAGAGGGAGCCCTGTGCTAATAGTGAAGGAGGGATTCTCGATGAGCACCAAGACTCTCAAGACCGCACGTCAACGCGGGAAACTGGCTCCGATCCGTTTTGCCCATGCGGTGCTGCAGACCAACAAACTGCCGCACATGCTTCATTGGTACCAAACCGTGCTTGAGGCGGACATCCAATATGAGAATGAATGGATCGCGTTTCTGACCTACGACGAAGAACATCACCGACTAGCCTTGGTCGCACGTCCCGGCACAGTCGATCGCGTTCCAAACGCTGCGGGCCTAGCGCATCTGGCGTATGCATATGTCGACATGGATGAGCTGGTTACCACCTACGAACGACTGAAAGCGGCTGGGATTGTGCCGGTGCGGACGATCAATCACGGTCCGACTACGTCAATGTACTACGCCGATCCCGATGGTAATCAAGTTGAGCTGCAAATTGACAACTATGATACGCCTGAAGAATGTCACGCCTGGTTCTTCACGCCTGAGTTTGCCAAGAATCCTATCGGGATCTTGTTTAATCCAGATGACCTCGTTGAGAAGTTCCATGCCGGTGTTCCCGTGACGCAATTGAAGCAGATTGGGTTTCTGCATCTGGATAACCCTTGAGATCATTTCGTGACTCTTGTAGTCTCTATAAGGCTGTGACCAAAAACTGATTTTGTTTCGCGATAAAGAACAAGGAGGATCTCATGCATGATGTCGTGATTCGAGGCGGGAAAGTTGTTGATGGAACCGGAAAGCCCGCCTTTACCGGAGATGTAGCGATTGCCAATGGCAAGATTGCCGCGGTAGGAAAAGACGTCGGTAGCGCCAAGAAAACCGTGAACGCCGATGGTTTGCTTGTGGCCCCAGCATGGGTCGATGCGCACACGCATTATGATGGTCAGGTCGCGTGGGATCAGCAGAT
Organism: Deltaproteobacteria bacterium; assembly: GCA_016874775.1. Classification (NCBI taxonomy): domain Bacteria; kingdom Pseudomonadati; phylum Myxococcota; class Myxococcia; species Deltaproteobacteria bacterium. The sequence goes on along the minus strand of VGTJ01000104.1, from coordinate 6,480 downwards.
GACCCCATCGCTATGGCACGGCGTCTCGACTGTGGTCATGGGTAACTGCGGAGTCGGTTTTGCCCCGGCAACTCCGGATCGGCATGAATGGCTCATTAGCCTGATGGAAAGTGTGGAAGATATTCCTAGCAAGTCACTGGTTGCAGGACTGCCGTGGGGATGGCAGAGCTTTCCTGAATATCTTGATGTACTCGAAAAAATGCCGCGCACGTTGGATGTCGGCGGTATGATCACTCACGGTGCTATGCGTGCCTTTGTCATGGGTGAGCGTGGCGCACGCAATGAAGCTGCCACTGCTGAAGACATGGCGCGGATGGCCGCGATCGCTAAAGAAGCCGTGTTAGCTGGTGGATTGGGATTCTCTACTTCTCGGACACTGGTCCATGCGACGCCTGATGGTGAGCCTGTCCCTGGGACGTACGCTTCTGAAGAAGAACTCAGCGTCATTGCGAGAGCCGTGCGTTCAACTGGTCGTGGAGTCATGGAAGTTGTCCCGCGTGGTATTGCCGGTGAGACCCCGGAACTCGTGCAAGAAGTGGAAATGCTGATCCGCATTTCTCGTAACACAGGGTGTACACTGACCTTCTTGTTAGCGCAGAACAACACCTATCCCGACCAGTGGCGTGACGTCATGACAAGATGCTCGGCTGCAGTCGAAGGTGGCGTTCGCATCGTACCGATGGTCTTTGCCCGTCCGGTATGTGTGTTGTTCAGCTTCCAAGGCGACAACCCCTTTGAATATCTGCCGAGCTTCCAGCCGCTGAAAAAACTTTCCCACGATGAAAAGGTTGCGGCTCTACGTAACCCAGAGTTACGTCAAAAGCTGGTGACAGAAGCGGATCCCAATACGACAGGTATGTCACTGCTGTATCAGAATCCGATGGTATGGGAGCGCACTTACCCCATGGGCGAAAAGCTGAGCTACGAGCCAGCCAGCAGCAATAGCATTGCTGCTATCGCCAAGCGTGAAAACCGCAATCCTCGCGAAGTCGTCTACGATTTGATGCTGGAACAGAATGGCCGCGCGTTCTTAATGTACGCTGCCGCTGGTTACGCGCAAGGCAATGCCAAACCGCTGCGTGAACTGATCTGCGATCCGATCACGGTTATGGGTGGCAGTGATGCTGGCGCGCATGTGCGTCAGATCATTGATGCTGGGGTGCCGACATATGCATTGACGCACTGGACGCGTGACAAAGCTGCGGATGATCCAGCCCGCCTCCCGCTTGAGTTCGTGGTGAAGAAATTGACCCATGACAGCGCACGGCTCTTTGGCATGACCGATCGTGGGACGTTGGAGCCAGGTGCAAAGGCGGATGTCAACATCATCGATTATAACAATCTGAGTGTCAGCTACCCTGAGATGATCTATGATCTCCCGGCTGGCATGCCGCGCCTCATGCAGACTGCACGTGGGTACGAGAAGACCTTCGTCAGTGGTGAAGTCGTGCAAGAGAACGGCAAAGACACCGGCGCTCGTCCTGGCCGGATTGTTCGTAGTCGATAACGTTTGCTGGTTGAAAGCGTAGGAGCGACCGGCCGGTCGCTCCTACATTCCATATTCATTCTCTACCTCGGCTGTGGCCATACGCCTGGGACTTTTGTCACCAGCCAATTCACTAACGCCGCATTCACTTCCAGTGGCTTCTCCTGCGCCATCCAGTGACCTGAACGGATGTTGACTTCCGTGAGGTTACGACAGTAGGTCCGCATCGGTTCTGCTAACCGTGAGTGCGTACATTCACACACAAAATCATAGCGTGCGTTGAGAAACAACACTGGCATGTCGAGGTAGCTATTGTTCTTGGCGGTTTTGCCGTACTCCTCATTCACTTTATGATTCATGTACCACGACGACGGACCGAAGAATCCGTTGCGTTCTAACGCAGAGGCATACATACGTAGATCTTCTTCAGAGACAACATCGCCATCGCGGGGAAAATCGGGAATCGTGCGGAGACCGATCATGCCATGACTTTTCCGCGCTGTGGCAGTCATCGCCGGTTTGCCTTCGCCGTCAGGATTGCCTTTGCGGAAGATGAGTTTGACAAAATTGTAGGGACTGGCGTCCATCGGCGCGATGGCTTCGGCAAAACTCTCTTCGTAATAGCGCATGTAATCCCACTGGCCGACAGGATACTCATCTGCGGGGTACAATTTGCGATCAACTAATGTCACTGTATGATCCAAGCCACGTTCGATGGTGTAATACGGCACACAGAGATTGGCGACGGCGTGACAGCGATCAGGATGATGGCTGGCCAGATCCCATACCACTGGACTCCCCCAATCGTGCCCGACCCATACGGCTTTGTTCCGCTCGAGTGCGTCAATCAGATCAAGCATGTCACGCACGATATGTTCTTGGGCATAATCACCATGAGTGTTATAGACCGAGGAGCGTCCGTACCCGCGCATATCCGGCGCAATGACGCGAAAGCCCAGCGCTGCTAGGGCCGGGAGTTGATGCCGCCAGCTAATTGATAGTTCAGGCCAGCCGTGGACAAAGATCACGAGCGGCCCATCTTCTGGGCCAGCAGCGAGATAGAAAGTTGTATGTCTGGAGGTTTTGACAGTGTGTTCAGTGATCGACATCGTCGTTCTCCTTCGCAGTCTTACATAATGGCATTCTGGAGACTGCACTTTAACAAATACCGAGGGCCCTGCCAGCCAGAACACCTGGCCCTCTCGTGTAGTTGGTGGAGTGTGCAACCCTGTGTAGATATGGCATGAAGGAACTTCTCGAAAAGGAGCCATCATGCAGAAAACCCGCACGGATTTGATGACCACGGCGCGCATGCGTGCCAAACAGGCAATCGAAGCAGGGGACAAGGAGGCTGCGCTCAAAGCGGTCGATGAGATCTGGGAAGAGGGGCGCCCGATTCACGATCTGTATGGCGACATGGCTGCGGTCTTTCTCGATTACATCAAAGAGAAACTCGGTGAAGATGCGGTTGAGGAATCGTGGCGCTACGTTGGCGATAAGATTTGGCGACCGGTGCTCGAAACCTATCGTGATAAAGACCCAGTACTGATGGCAGAAACATACGCGATGTTTTTGCGCTCGCATGGCTATGACTTTACGTGTGAAGAGGATGACGAGAAGATCACTTTTTTCATGCACTACTGTCCCAGTGGCGGACGCATGCTGCAAGAAGGGAAGGCGGATACGTCCAAACGACATCCTTTGAATCTTGGCACCAGCCAAAAACCGCGCCCTTGGAGTTTCAACCAAAAGGGAGTGCTCTACTATTGCGCTCACACGCAGTTATGGTTTGATACGCAGCCGCGTGAATGGGGGCTACCGTTTATGTCGTCAGAATACGGTGAGTTCAACGAGAAGGGGGAGGTTGTCGGGCGACCGTGTGCCGTGACGATTCGGAAACGACCGCGCCCTACCACTGCGAACTAAACACGTAGCCACGTGGCGACGGCTAGGAGAGGGAATCATGTCCGCTCAAACCAATGTCCAACTGTGGGCTGATCATATCGTTGGCGAATTTGGTACCAAAGATGTCGAACTGGCGCTGTCGACAATGGTTGAGGATGCTTCAGTCATGCACATGCCGACACGGTCAGGAGGGAAAGGGAAAGCGGTCTTGCGACCCTATTACCGCGATATGTTCATCCCCTCGATTCCGTCGGAATGGCAACATACGGTGATAAATCGGGTGGTGACGGATGATACCATCGTTGAAGAGGCAAAGGTTCGGTTACATCATACGAAGCAGATGGACTGGTTTCTTCCCGGCGTGCCGCCGACCAACACGTGGATTGAGGTTGACTTAGTCATTGTCATTGAATTTCGTGATGGGCAGATGGCGACCGAACGCATCTATTGGGATCAGGCGGCAGTGCTGCGACAGGTCGGGAAATTGTAGAGTCGGTGTCTCATAGATAAAGGTGACTGCTGATATGTTCAGCAGTGGACGCGGCAATCCTTTACTCGTGCGCACGGCACACACTACGAATGTATGGCTACTCTTAATACTACTTTCCTTCAGACTCTTCGTCAGACCCTTGGCACAGACGCTCTCGATACCGCGGAAGATGCGGTCCTGCGCTACGGACGCAACTTGTTACCTGGTGGAGATCGTCGTCCGGCTGGCGTTGTGTATCCATCCTCAACTGCAGAGGTGCAAACGATCGTTCGTCTGGCAAACGAATATCGTGCGCCCCTCTATGCCATCAGCACCGGCGAGAATCGAGGGTTAGGGCTGAAAAGCCCGATACAGCCGGGGAGTCTGGTTGTCGATGTTGGCAAGCGTATGAATCGCATTGTAGAGATCGATGAAACACTCTGTTATGCGGATATCGAACCGGGCGTGACGTACCAGCAAATGTATGACGAACTTGCACGCCGGGGTCACAAGTTAATGATGGACACGACCTCTGGTCCCCCGGACGGCGGTATCGTCGGCAACACGCTGGATAAAGGGGCTGGCTATACACCGTACTTCGATCATTTCGGCATGAGCTGTGGACTTGAGGTTGTGCTGGGAGATGGGCGGGTTCTGCGCACGGCTGATGGTGCGCTGGCTGGTACTAAGACTTGGCGGATTGCTAAGTATGGCTATGGGCCGTTTCTTGATGGGCTTTTCCTGCAGTCAAATTTCGGCATTGTGACGCGCATGGGCGTGTGGTTGATGCCACGCCCACCGGTGATTCGCTCGTTCTTCTTTCTCTTTCCGGATGACGAGGATTTCGCCGAGATTATTGACCTGGTGCGACCGCTTAAACTCAACAATGTCGTTCCGTCGTTACTCAAGGTGACAAACGATATTTATGGTTTGGGGACAGTGGCAACCTATCCCTTTGCTCGTACTGGTGGGCGAACACCGTTGCCTGACGACGTGCGCAAAGAATTGCAACGTCAACATGATGTTGGAGCGTGGTGTGTCTCGGGTGCATTCTATGGTGCTTCAGAAGAAGCGATCCAGCCGTTGATTGAGCGGGTGAAAGCGCATTTCGGACGCTCGGGGAAAGCACGGTACGTTTCTCATGAAGAGGCCGAGCAGAGTCCGATTCATAAGATTCATATCGACACGTTCACGGGTCGCCCTACCCGGAGTGAGTTGGGGTTGTTGAACTGGCGCCCCGGTGGTGGCAATTGCTGGTTCCTTCCGGCGATGCCGATGATCGGTACCGTCGCCAATCAACACCAAGCGCTCTCTCGTCGCATTCTTGCTGACCACAAGTTGGAGTATATTGCTGAGTATGTGTGTGGTCCGCGCATGGGGCGTGCACTCCATGTGATTGTTTTTAACCGACAAGATGTAGAAGAATGTCAGCGGGTGATCGACTGCTATCGTGCATTAATGAACGCCTACGCTGAACTAGGCTATCCGATCTCCCGCGCACCGCTTGATTTTCAAGAAGAAGCGATGGCGCGATTGGAAACGTTTCCGGACGTCTGCGGTGCGATCAAACACGCGCTCGATCCCAACGGAGTACTCTCACCGGGACGGTATGGCATTCGCTAAAAATAAGGAGAAATGATGTCGGCACCAGAGAATCTCAAACTGTGGGAGACCCATATCAAAGGTGAGTTCATGACCAAAGACACCGACCTGTCTCTTTCGACGATGGTTGACGATGCGTCGGTAGTGACTGTACCGACGGGGTGGGGTGGGAAGGGGAAGAAGGAACTCTGGAGGAAATATCACAATGAGTTCATTCCTTCGATTCCGCCCTCATGGAAGCATACCACGCTGAAGGTAACGGCTGCCAATGACTACATCGTTGAAGAGGCCACAATCAACCTCGCCCATACCCAGCAGATGGATTGGTTCCTCCCAGGCCTTGCCGCGACCAACAAACCGATTGAGTTTGACATCGTGATTGTGGTGCAGTTCCGTGATGGCAAGGTGGCGGCGGAACGCATTTACTGGGATCAGGCTGCGGTATTACGACAAGTTGGTCAGCTATAGCCTCATGGTTTAGGCATGCCCGAGCGTGGAAGGAAACGTAACAGCAGTCGGGCGGTGCGATGAAGGGGAAAATTGATGCCATCGGGTGCGGGGTCCTTTTTTTCGGAGGCCCTCGCAAGAGCTGCTGCTTCCTCATCAGCGGGTGACGGAACTGTCATATCCGATGGAATTTGTTGTAGGAGCCTCGCCCAGGTGAGCTGAATGACCTCATCAAAACGAATCGGTCCTTCGCGTAGCATCTCACGCGCGAGCGTCACATCCGAGCGTCCCTCCCAGACAATCCGTCCTGCTTGAGCATCCCAGATTTGTAACTGGAGGCGGGCGGTGGCTGAGGCCGTCCGGGCGGCTTGTACCCCGAACGCAGTCAAGCGTGAACTTTGCTCTTCTCGAAACGAACCTAAGGCGGTGGCAGGAAACAACTTACCGCAATAGTGATTGACCGGAGTGGAGAGCCTCTGCACAAGAGCAGGGATGAGAGACGAGACCATTGTGTGCTGGCTTCGGTCTAAGTATCGAAGTCTGGTCGAAGAGCTGGATGAACGCGGGCGAC
>VGTJ01000103.1 GCA_016874775.1 Deltaproteobacteria bacterium | reverse complement strand
GCGCTTGGAGGTGGTGCGCCGTTCGGCAGACGCCAAAGGCTTTACCGTGTTGCCCCGCCGCTGGGTGGTGGAGCGGTCCTTCGGTTGGCTGGGGCGCTAGCGGCGCTTGTGTCGGGACTTCGAACATACCACCGTTTCCAGTGACGCTATGGTGTACTTGGCCAGTATCCGGCGCACGCTGCGGATGGTGACGACGGAAAATACGAATTAAAAAACACTTTCTAACAGTCTACGAACCTCAACCTCACGTTCAACGTCTTGGCCATTGATACGGCAGTGGATGGTTTGGCGATCAGTGAATTTATCGTTGGTCATAGCGTTTTTCTCCGCAGGCAGTCAGCAGTCAGCAGTCAGCAGTCAGGAAAGATAGAAAACTGAATGCTGATAACTGACAACTGAGTACTTATTTTCCCCACGCTTCCTTCAGCGCTCGCACCGTCAACACCCGCACCATCTGTCGACGATAATCCGCTGAGCCATGCACGTCAGATGGTGGGTCGACCACCGCAGCGACGATCTCAGCGGCTTGCCGTAGCGCATGATCTTCGCCTCGACTGCCTTTCAATGTCTTCTCAACATCAATATACAATGCCGTATCGTGCGCACCGCCTACTGCCAGTGCAGCAGCAGTACACACTCGACTGGCATCAAGAGTCAGCTGACACGCCACTGCGGCAATGGCAAAATCGCCTGGTCGACGACACAACTCTTGAAAACCCCAAGCAGTGGAACCCGGCGGCACCGGAAAGCGAATTTCACCTAACAATTCATTTGGCTGGATAGTAGTCGTGAGCGGCGCGAGGAAAAAGTCGCGAGCTTTCACCGTTCGCGAACCACTTTGGGAACGTAGGAGAAACTCAGCATTCAACGTCACCGCGACTAACGGCCACTCTGCCGCCGGATCAGCATGCACGAGACTACCACCAATCGTCCCGCGATTGCGAATCGCCAAATGCCCAACTTCGCCCGCAGCACGAGCGACTAACGGTAGGCTCTTCTGCATCTCCGGAGAGGCTTCCAACTGTCGGTGACGCGTTAGAGCACCAACCCGGAGGATGCCATTCTCCCGTCGGATGAAAGCCAAATCAGTCAAACGATTCACATCGAGGAGTGCGCTCACTTCCGCCATGCGCAGATTGAGTAGTGGTACCAAACTCTGCCCACCGGCAAGAATCTTCACACCTTCATCGCCTGACGCGAGCAGGGCAAGCGCCTCATCAACCGACTGCGGACACGCATAAGTAAATTTTGCGGGTTTCATGAGCGCTCAGCTATCAGCTTTCTGCCGCAAGTGCAAATAGACGGTTATTCGATTGAGTCATCGGGTGATCGGGCCATCGGATCATTGAAAAAGTGTTTTCTCGATGACCCGATGGCGCGATGATTCAATGACTCGATCCTCACTACCGCACCACCCGTTGCTCACGCAACGTGGCAATATCACTGTTCGTATACCCGTACTCACCCAAGATTTCATTCGTGTGTTGAGCAAACAACGGTGCCGGGCGACGAAGAGCAGTCAGTGGCTCGGAGAATTTCCATGGTGGACTTAAGGTCAACATACGTCCACATACAGGATGTTCCATGGTTTGTACTGCTCCGATCGCTGCGGTTTGTTCGCTGTGCATGACGCTATCGAGCGTTTGCAGCACGGTAATCGTGCCACCAATCTCATCTTGAATCAGGTGACGAAACTCTTCGACACTCCACTTCTTGAGATCGTCTCGCAGTGCAGCTTCAAGATCACGATTGATCACTAAGAGGTTTCCCACCGCAAAACGCGGATCAGCAGCAAGATCCATACGATTGAGAGCGATGAAGAAACGATCCCAGGCTTCGCCATCGCCACGCAACGAAAACAGCACGGCGCCATCACGCAGTTGAAATCCTGAGTCTGGCGCTTCAGTGTACCCTAGCAGTTGTCGGCCTGCCCATTCGTCAGGTTCGTTTTCTGCGGCAAGCTGCCACTGGCTGACGGCAATCATGGCCCCCAGCATCGACACATCAATCTGCTGTCCTTCACCGTGACGCGCACGATAGAACAACGCGGCAAGAATCCCCTGAAAGGCAGCAAAAGCAGTCTCAGTGGTTGCCAAGTCAAACCCTGTCCGCAGCGGGGGCTCACCGGCTGTGCCTAAATTACGATTAACCCCAACAAAGGATTGAATGGCCGATTCGGAACCAGGCTGATCGGCTAGTGCTCCTTTGCGGCCAAAAGCAGAGATAGAACAATAGATGAGACGAGGGTTCAGCTTCGCAACAGTTTCATAACCAAAGCCCAACCGCTCCATCACGCCTGGACGATACCCTTCGATAATGACATCCGCACCAGCAATGAGACGACGGAAGATGTCTTTTCCAGTCGACGTCTTGAGATCCAGCGACAGACTGCGTTTGTTGCGATTCACATGGACAAACAGCGAACTTTCCGACTTCACAAACGGTCCGATCTGACGAAGCCAATCCCCATCCGGTGGCTCGACTTTAATCACCTCAGCTCCGAGATCGCCAAGTTGCATGCTACACATCGCCCCTGCTACGCCTTGAGAGACGTCGATCACTTTCAGTCCAGATAACGCCAGAGTCCCATTCGTTGCTGAGGTTCCGGTTTTCGTGTTGCCATGGGTGGCCGACAATTCACGAGTGACTTGCTCGACAATCTCTTGATGATGTTGGTCGAGCGCAGGTGCCGGTCGTGCGATCACTGCCGGTGTCTTACTAAACTGCCAGTGCGGGGTTGCTGAATGCATCGGCCCCCATTGCGTATCGAGCACTGTCATCATCGCATTCGCTTGCACGTGCGAGTGCTGCTGCAGAATGTTGCTGACCAGATCATCACTGAAATACTGCCCGCACGGTACATCATGTTTACGCAAGTGCCACAGCCAATAGCCTGTAGGCTTGACACGAAAGAGCGATATAAGCTCTTTGATCAACGCCTGTCGATTGGCAATCCGATCAGCATTAGTAGCAAAGCGATGATCAGCCTGAAGATCGGAACGTTGCAGCGCAGTACAGAGCTTCGGCCAAAACCCCTCGTGCGGGATACTGACATTAATATACCCATCGGCAGTGGCAAACGCTTGGTCCGGTACCAAGTTTGGTCGTGCACTACCCATCGGTATTGGCGCCTGGCCTGTAGCAAAGTATTCGGCGAAGCGTGTCGTCCCCGCAACGAGTGAAGACTGGAACTGTGAGGTCTCGATCATCATGCCGCGCCCGCTTTGCTCGCGCGCATACAAGGCAATCAACATCGCTTCGAGGTTGATCATTGCGCCGTTCCAATCAAACTGTGCGATTCCTCGCACGAATTCAAACGGACCACCTTCCGCACCAGTCACTGAAGTCGCACCGCTACTCGCCTGTCCATACCATTCGTTACTGGTCATGCCTTGCATTGGACCGGCATTGCCGTACGCACCAGAGCTGACGTAGATGACACGTGGATTCAGGGCAGACATCGCCGCATAGCCAAGTCCGAGCTTTTCCATGACATCTTTCGAGCGGAAGTTTTCCAACACGATGTCGGTCCACTGAATCAAGCGTCGCGCCATCTCTTTATCGTCCGGCTTTTTCAAATCGAGCATGATGCCGCGCTTGTTGAGATTGTTGCCCATGAAGGTCGCGCCCATACCTTTCTTGAAGGTGGCAACGTTACGAACCGGATCTCCTTCCGGCGGTTCGATTTTAATGACATCCGCGCCGAGAAAACCTAAATACTGCGCCGACACCGGGCCAACTGCCGCACGGCCAAAATCCAATACGCGAATTCCGGTGAGTGGTCCTGACATGATGTTCCCCTCCTCATGACCTGCTTTCCTCTCTACAACGATCCAGAGATTAGGGAAAGAGTTATTCCCCCTGGAACAACCACAGCCACACGGTGCCCTCTTGCCGTGCGCTGCTCTACAACGGACAATGAAACAGGATGAAAACCGACTCCGTCTTTTACCACATGTTCCAAGCGTTTCCGCAATTGTTGTTCGATTTGATTGCGCAACCTTCCGATAACGCCCCACTCTATCGTTTTGAGTCGGTCGAACTCAAACAAACCGCCTTTCGACTCGATGGGGTATTCTTGCCACCCAAGGAGCAGCCCGATTGGCCAGTGTTTTTTGTTGAAGTACAGTTTCAGCTCGACCCAGACTTTTACTCTCGTCTGTTTGCCGAGGTGTTCCTGTATCTCCGGCAACAACACCCGAAACATCCCTGGCATGCGGTGGTCCTCTTTCCTACACAGAGTGCCGACCCCGGAGAGCATCAACACTATCAAGTTCTCCTCACTGGCGGTCAGGTTACTCGGGTCTACCTCGACAAGTGGGCGCAGCCGCGCGAGACTCTCATGCAACGCCTCATGGGGGTTCTCTTGGCGACTCCGCAACAAGCCATTAATGAGGCTCAGACCGTGCTGGGGCAACTGCGAAGGACAGAAGCAATTGACACGACCTTAACGGCGGCTATCGTTAATCTCATTGAAACCATTCTCGTGTATAAAATCCCAGCTCTCAGCCGAGAAAGGATCCAAGCCATGCTTGAACTCACAGATGTCGATTTGAAGAAGACACGCTTCTACCAAGAAGTATTCGCAGAAGGAGAAAAAACTGGCCGTCAAGAAGGTCGTCAAGAAGGCCGTCAAGAAGGCCGTCAAGAAGGTCGTCAAGAAGAGGGAACTACCCTTATTCTGCGCTTACTGCAGCGCCGATGTGGCGAACTATCCTCTGCACTAGAAGAAAAGGTCAGGCGCTTGAGTCTACCTCAGCTCGAAACTTTGGCTGAGGCGTTATTAGAGTTTCGTGGGCTAGCAGACCTAGAGCAGTGGTTGGCAAGCCACGAGTGAATGTATCCTCCCACTTTTTTAAGGTGCCGGTATGAGCACAACACTATCGTTTACCCCAGACGACTTGGTCGCACGGCAACACTTTGCGAATCCGTATCCGGTGTATCACACACTGCGTGCGCAGTCTCCGATCCGGTACGTCAGCATTCCGGCCAATCCAGATTCGGGCATCGACAGACCAATCATGGCATGGGGGTTACTGAAGTACCACGACGTGTATACAGCCTTACGTGATCACGACACGTTTTCCTCCGAGAGCCCTGTAGCTGGCCAGTTTGGCCCACCGTTAGTGCTCATTCAGGACGATCCACCACGACACACACGCTTTCGCCGCATCGTCAACAAAGCCTTCACCTTAAAACGAGTTGAAACGCTCGAACCCGCGATCACCAAGATCACCAACGAACTCCTTGATCGTATCGGCAGTGGTGAAGCCGATATAGTTGACACCTTTACTGTCCCCTTGCCGATGCGCGTCATCGCACGACTAATGGGAATTCCTGAAGAGGATTACGCGACGTTTAAACGGTGGTCTGACGCCTTCCTCTCGACTGTCGGTACCGATCGCAACGAGCGCATGAAGAATATGCAGGATATGGTCGCGTACTTCGGACAAATGGCCATCGCACGACGTAGCCAGGGTGCAGATGATTTGATTACTGCGCTGGTTGAAGCCGAGATCGAAGGGGAATCTCTCCAAGACTGGGAGATTCTCGGCTTCTGCATTCTCCTTTTGATCGCCGGTAATGAAACCACAACCAATCTGCTTGGCAACCTGTTCAATCTGCTCACCGACCGCCCTGAGTTGTGGCAGCAACTGCGCAACGATCGGTCGTTAGTCGAACCAGTCATCGAAGAGACGTTACGCTATGAAAGCCCAGTGCAACGTCTTTTTCGTACAGCCACACGTGATCTCGAGTTTTCCGGGACAAAAATTCGCAAAGGGGATCGGGTCACGATTTTCTTTGGGGCAGCGAATCGTGATGCAGATGGGTTCTCAAACCCTGATGACTTCCGCCTTGATCGCACCCTCAAAAACCATGTCGCCTTTGGCATGGGCATTCATTACTGTCTTGGCGCACCACTCGCGCGTGCCGAAGCCCGCATTGCACTCAATGCGTTTCTTGACCGTTTTCCGTGCCTCACCCGTGGTGTGGCTCCAGCAATTCGCCAAACAGCGACCCCCATCGTCTTTGGCTTCTCGCAACTCCCTTTGGTACTAACTAGTCGATAAGCTAAGATAGATAGGCTTCATGGAGGACCTATGCCTCGACAGTTGCCCTTCCTCGTAGTAGTACTTTGTCTTCTCTTTTCTCCGCTTCGGGCGTTGGGAGAAGACGCGGTGACAGACGGCCCCTTCCGTCTTTCTTCTAACGTTAGCGTCTCGCGCGGACGTGTGTCGATCAACGCCCTGCATGTACCACTTGCTCCCCTCCTCCAAGAGGTCGCCCAGAAGGCGAAGTTTGCCGTCACTATCAGCCCAGTGTTCTCAACAACTCGCGTAACGGTCATCTTATCAAACACCGACGTTGAAGCTGCGGTACAGGAAATCCTTCGTCGTGCAGGTATCACCAATGCCGCATGGGCGTACCGCAAGAAACCCCAAGCATCGGGAAAACAGGACGAATGGGAATTAGCACACCTAACCATTGTTGCTCAGGGGCATGGTTCTTCACTCACTGCACTGAAACAGTCACCCACCGATAGAGCAAAACAAGAACAACAAAAGAACCTTGAACCTGGAAAGAAATTATTGCGTGAGCAATTCCATGATCCGAAGTCACAGCAAAGGATCGACGTCGCCGCCCATGAGGTAATGGTTCGCTTTGATCCAAAGATGTCACCTGATGAAATACAGAGAAAAATCGACCGCCTACATGCCGAAGTCATCAGTTCGATTCCGCAATTTGGCTTTTACCATCTCTCTATCTCTGAGAGTGACACAGTATCGAGTTTTATCGACAAGCACCGTAAAGACCCACGTCTCCAGGTCCTTGAGCCAAACCCGATCATATCTGCCGATCCAGTCAGCACCCCGCTAAATGATCCGCTGTTTCGCTCCCAATGGTCACTGGAACGGATAGGTGCATCGCAAGCGTGGGAGCAACTTCCCAACGGTGCAGGAACAGTTGTTGCGGTCGTCGATAGTGGCGTTGACGGCCGTCACCCAGAGTTACAGCGCCATATTCTTCCTGGACGTAACATCATCGAGCAGAATGACGACACGCAAGACCAGCACGGACATGGCACTGCCATTGCCGGCATTATTGCAGCGAGCACGAACAATGCCGTCGGCATGTCGGGGATTTGTCCTACCTGCCAGATTCTGCCGGTGAGGGTGCTGAACGACTCTGGCGAAGGCACCTACTCTCACGTCATTGCTGGCATCCTCTGGGCGGCAGACAATAGAGCCCAGATCGTCAATCTCAGTTTGGGAAGCTACGGGTTTTCGCGTTTTCTTGCGGACGCCATTGAGTACGCACAACACAAGGGCGCAGTTATTGTTGCTGCTGGTGGCAATGAAGCCACGCAAGCACCGTTGTATCCAGGGGCACTCCCAAATGTGATTTCAGTTGCCGCCACAGATATTGATGATAACCTTTGGGTCGGATCAAACTATGGCGAAGCTATCGATATTGTGGCTCCCGGCGTGCGTATCCTGAGCCTCGACACTCACAACAATTATCTCTTTGCTACCGGTTCGTCATTCTCGGCGGCGCAAGTTTCTGGTGTTGCCGCGCTGGTACGGACCAAACACCCATCCCTCAAGAATACGCAGGTTGCGCAGATTTTATTTCAGACAGCCGACGACTTGGGCGGAAAAGGCAAAGATCAGTTTTATGGCTTTGGTCGGATCAATGCCGCACGGGCATTGCGAGCAGAGCTGCGCTAGTTTCTAACGCAGAGGTACGTCGTAGCACCTCTGCTCACTGATTCTTAGAGTAAGCGCTCACATGCGATCGGCCAGCGTACTCGGCGCCTCTACAACATCAACCGCACCTTTGTTGTACTCTTCGAGTTTACGGTACAGCGTCTTGCGATCGATACCGAGAATATCTGCTGCCTCTTTCTTTTTTCCTTCGGTGAATTCGAGTGCGAGGTGAATGTATTCCCGCTCGAGGTCGGCCAACGAACGACGGCGCAGGAGTGCGTGCTCTAAACCGGAAACTTGCGGTTTCGTCGCAGTGAGATGCGGGGGAAGATCAGCTGGCGTGATCTCTTCACTACGACACAACACCAGTGCACGCTCAATCGTATTCTCCAATTCACGGACATTGCCGGGCCACGGATAATTCAACAAGATGCAGAGCGCATCAGCCGACAAGCGCCGCACTTGTGAGGCTTGGGCTGAGCGAGTGATAAAATGCTGAAGCAGCAAGGGCAAGTCTTCCGGTCGCTCTCGCAGTGAGGGGATATGAATGTCCACCACACTCAGTCGATAGAAGAGGTCCTGCCGGAATTCGCCACGATCGACCGAGCCACGCATATCACGGTTAGTCGCAGCGATAATGCGTACGTCGACTTTCTCGGCTTTCGTCGCCCCCAGAGGGCGCACTTCTTTGTCTTCAATGACTCGCAGGAGCTTGGCTTGTAAGAGCAGCGGCAGTTCTCCGACTTCGTCAAGAAATAGCGTACCGCCGTCGGCTTCGATAAACAGCCCCTTTTTATCTTTGCGCGCATCGGTAAACGCACCGCGGACGTAACCAAACAGTTCGCTCTCAAGAAGTTGTTCCGGAATCGCCGCACAGTTCACTGGGACAAAAGGCGCTTGCTTCCGTGCACTTTGGTAGTGTAGCGTTCGCGCGAGCAAGTCTTTTCCAGTTCCACTCTCTCCAGTCAACAAAATGTTAACTGGACTTTCTTTAACGCGTTCGACCAACTCGAAGACCTGTTGCATCGCCGCACTTTTGCCAATGATTTGATCGAAGTGATAATGCGATTCGACCTCTTTCTGGAGACGCTCGACCTCAGTCCGCAGATGTTTTTCTTCCAGGGCTTTTTGCACAATGAACAACAAATCGGCACTCTTAAATGGCTTGGTCAGATAATAGAACGCGCCACCACGCATAGCCTCGACTGCACTCTCGATCGTGCCAAATGCCGTAATCATGACAACTGCAACGTTGGGGTCACGTAGCTTCGCCGCTCGTAACACTTCCATCCCTTTCATGCCGTCCATCACCATATCGGTGACTAGCAGGTCTGCACTTTCCTTCTCTAAAGCTGCAAGGACATCGGTCCCACGCTGATACGCTTCAGCCGTGTAGCCTTCGTCAACGAGAAGATCAACGAGAAACGCCCCCATCTCCCGCTCATCGTCAAGTACCAAAATACGCGCACGGCCTTTACGATCTGCCGTTAGCATGGAGTCCCTCCTCTGCTCGAATCACCGTCACGGACCGCTCGTCTCCTCTACCGACCTCCCGCTGAACCGGGAGTGAGATAATAAATCGCGCCCCTCGTCCGGCTTCACTTTCAACACGAATTTCACCTTGATGGTTGAGAACAATTTCACGGCTAATAGCTAATCCCAGACCAGTTCCGCTTGACCCTTTGGTCGTAAAGAACGGCTCAAACACGCGCGGCAGATCATCGGGATGAATTCCCGGCCCAGTATCGGAAACAAACACGTCGATCATAGGCCCTTCACCAGTAACATCAGACTCTACAAGCTGGGTTTTCAGCGTTACTGAGCCAACTGTACCAACGGCGTGAAGTGCATTAACCGTTAGATTGAGCAGCACTTGTTCGAGTTGATCTGGATCGGCTTGGATTCCCGGCAGTGACTCTTCTAAATCAAGAACGACTTCAGCGCCTGTCGGTTGTTCTTGTTCGCCGACCACATCGCGGACTCTTCGCACCACGTCGTTGACAGACACCATACGCAAGAGAGGCTCTGGTCGCCGGGCTAAGGTGAGCAGTTCTCGCAGAAATCCGCTGATCCGCTCGATTTGCGAAATGATGACGCGAATGAACGTCCGATCTTTCTCAACGAGCCCTTCTTGTCGTAAGAGTTGTTCCGCCCGCCCTTGAATAACATTGAGAGGCGTTCCGATCTCATGCGCGAGACGAGACGCGAGTTGCCCTAACGCCGTCAGTTTGCCAGAGTGGCGCAGTGTCCGTTCGAGACGTAATTTCTCTTCGCTCTCAATCAAGAGGCGACGTTGAGCTGACTCCAGCCGTACACACATGCGATCAAACGCTTGTGCGAGTCGGCCAATTTCATCGCGTCGCGTTGCATCGAGCCGCTGATCAAACCGCCCTTGTCCGATGAGTTCGATCTGTTGAGCAAATCGGTTGAGTGGCTGTGTCACTCCGCGACGGATCATCGCGGGCACAATAAGCATTAACACTCCCATCAGCCCCAATGTCGTCAATAGCGTCTGATACGCGCGAACGCGAAACTCATTGGTAAAGAGTGGTAAATCTTCGATCACCAGGAACGCAGCAACACCATCACCATTTGAATTGGCAATCGGCCCAACACGATAGTACCGTTGCGCCTTCCCTTCATTGAACAATCCTTCTACGGGGGTACGTGAGTCAATCACACCTCGAACATCAACGTCCGGAAGTTTCCGATCTTGTAACGAAGGGGAAAGCGACGTGATATCGCCATTACGGTTATAAAAGGCGACCCCTAACACGTTTTCGAAGCCACTGATCCCGATAGTGAGTCGGTCGAAGTAACGCTCAGGCGCATCCCCTCCGGCTGTATCGAGCGCAAGTTGCAATGTGCGACTCAATGTGGAAACTTCACTTCGTAAGTCCGTCAAGAGGTTTTCACGCGTTCGTTCGACGCTGAGGTATATATCAAGCCCCATGATGAGGAGAACGCCGACGAGCAGGTAGCAGGTAAGTTTGTTGCCGAGGCTCATAGACTCCGGGGCAAGATGCCACAAGTTACCACCCTCCGCCTCATCTCGCCCCCATTTCCCTGTTTCTAGCCTGAACCTCGCGAGAGGAAAAGAGACGGGCACGAATTTTCTTAGATGATTTTCCACGATATTTTTATTTATCCAAAAGAAATGCCAAAGTTCACCGTCTTCTTAGGCAACGAGCGTGGATAAGAACCGGAGCACCTCTTGCGTATCGTGTAGATAATACTGCGCCGCTGATGTACGCGGAGGGTCGGAAACAACAATCGTCAGGCCTCGTTCACTCAGAGCAGTGAAGGCCTCCTCGTCGGTAATGTCGTCCCCAATATAAATAGGCAGTGTGTTGGCGTGCTCTCCGGCAAGAAGAAATTGTACGGCTTTCCCTTTATTGCTTCCTACTGGACGTACCTCGATGACTTTTTTGCCGTGAATCACTTCCAATGTGATTCCTTTGCGCTGATACTCCCGTACTGCAGCAAGAAAAGCATCAATCGCCCAGGTATCTTGAGGCTGAGCTAGGCGATAATGCAGAGCGAGAGCATAGCGCTTGTCTTCGAGAAAGAGTCCAGGCGCATCGACCAACGTCGGGGCAATATCCTGACGTAAACGCGCGATAGCCAGGGAAACAACTCCACCAGGCACTAACAGTCGTGTTTCACCATTAGCGGTTCCGACCTCACATCCATGTGTCCCAACATAAACGAGTTTAGGAAGCGGGAGTAACCCACGGAGATCAGCCAGTGAACGCCCACTGACGATCGCTACCGTCATATTCGGACGGTTCACCAGCGCGGTGAGCAGTTTCAACAGCGCATCGGTGGGGCGAGAATCCTCTGGTCGGGTAGCAATAGGGGCGAGCGTGCCGTCATAATCAAGGCAAAGAAAAATACGAGAAAACGTCCGACACAACCGCTCCGGCCACGGGCTTTTCCATAACGAGACAGGGAGCGCGGCCATCGTTACGCCTCTGAGGCTACCGCTGAAATGAGAAGTGGTGCTGTAGGTACAGAGTAGCGAGAGGACTGTTTCCGTGGCAACGCTGCAAGAGCACTCAGTATTTTGCCTGCCCACCGATAGATATTGTTACTTTTCACCGTATCCCGTAGACGGTGCATGCGTGCCTCACGTTCGGAGATATCCATATCCAATGCGGCAGCGAGGGTATCAGCAAAGGTTTCCGTGTCGTACGGATTAATCAGCAATGCCTGATCCAACTCGCGCGCCGCTCCAGTAAATCGACTTAATACCAATACTCCGTCTTCGTCGTTCTTCGCAGCAACATACTCTTTCGCGACTAAGTTCATGCCATCATGCAATGAACTGACCACACACACCTCAGCTAACCGATACCAGGCAAGCACTTGAGCAAGCGACAAATGTTGTCGCAAGAGAACGACAGGCACCCAATCAGGACTACCGTACTTGCGATTGAGTTCAGAGACAAAGCGTACAATCTCTTCATTCAGCGCCTTATAACGCGGAATCGCGGTACGACTCTCAGGTCCAGCTTGGACAAAAACAACTTTCCGTTGCAGATGCGGATATTTCGCGAGGAGTCGCTCAAAGGCACGCAGTCGCTCAGCGATTCCCTTCGTATAGTCGAGCCTATCGAGACCAAGGCAAACGCGTCGGCCACGAATCTCCCGGAGCGTTTGCAGACGACGAAACTCAGCCCGCACTTCCTCGCTCTCAGTTTTCGCCGACAGTCCAGTAAAATCTGTGCTGATCGGAAACGGACGGACGAGTGTCTCAATGCCGTCATGATGAAAAACCGAGGAGCGCTCTCGATCGACTCGAACCTCAAGTTCACGTTCTACGGTCGCAAGAAAATTGTCACAATGATAGCGAATATGAAACCCGAGAAGGTCGTTTGCCAGCAGTCCCCACAACACCTCATGTTTCCATGGACAGATGCGAAAGGCTTCTGGATTTGGCCAAGGGATATGCCAAAACTGTGCTACAAGCACGTCAGGGCGCGCTTCTTTTAAGAGCAGCGGCAGCAACGCAAAGTGGTAATCCTGAATCCAGACAAGGGCGGGCGTGTCTTGTATTTCAGCCAGAATAGCCGCGGCAAATTTTTTGTTCACCTCGACGTACGTCTGCCAATCGTTCAAATCGAAGCGAGGACGGGTAAACACCACGTGGCAGAGAGGCCACAACCCTTCGTTGGCAAACCCGTAATAATACCCCTGCTCCTCTTGCTTCGAGAGCCATACCCGCTTCAGCGTATAACGAGGAGCCTCTGGTGGTACCGCAACACAGTCACGGTCATCAACCACTAAGCGATCAGCGGAACCACTGCCATGCGCAACCCACAAACCACCACACGCTTGCAGGACTGGATCAATGGCACTGACCATACCGGAGGCTGGCCGCTCACACACGACCACGTTCCTCCCATACTCGTGTAAATAGGGTTCACGATTAGAAACAACAACGAGACGACGGCCCTGGAGCTTCTCCCGAACCGTTTTCTGTAACAGCATTGCTGTCCATGCGCCGTCTCTCTGAAAAGCTTTGACGGTCATTCTTATTCTCCTCCACGCACCAAGCCGAACTCCCTCTGTCGGTGCGGGATAGCTGTCCGGAGGTCACAGAGCAGAGAGCAACCCCTTTGCGCCCACAATGATGTTCTGAGGCTTTCCTAATGATTGCCTATCTCGTGGCATTGTCCACTCTACTCTGCTGGCGGCATTCATTGCCTGCTTGAAACCGTCGTCATAAGCGGCGTGGAACTGCCGATCAGGGTCGTAGTAAGAGCCTTTGGAGAGGTGGCCGATCGGTGTCCCTTTCCATCGCATCTGCTCTGCCATTTGCGACCCGTCGTTATATCCTCTCCTATGCGCTTCCTGGGGATTTTGTGCCTGTACCATATTTCCTCCTCACTCAAGCTCGCTGTGGATAAAAAATAGGCATGAGTATCGATACCTCGACAACCATGTGAGAATACTTCGGAAAATCTCCATGCATCTATGATCTGGTAGAGAAATCAGTGATAGTGGAGTCAGAACAGGGAGTTGAGTTGTCTTTTTTATTCCCGCAATGGCTGTGCCACACCTTCGGTCTTCGGCTAAATTCGCCTTCCGGTTATAGAAAACCGCAAGAAGATTCTTCCTCTCTATATTTCGATAGAGGAAAAGACGGGGCAAAAAGGGACAGTTCCGACACGTATGAGGCAACTCTCCCCAGAAAGTGGGAAGTTCAGGTAAACAGACGTGCATTATTGATGGCCTATTTTTTGCTCCCGTATGGGACCAACGGGAAAATAAGTGCCCCGGAGCTGCAATGCTGCTCCCATACGCCAGTAAATTTTCTTCTTCCCCGGAAATTAAGGAATCGCAGCAATGGAACAAACAAACACCGCAAGATCTCTCCCGTTTCCTGAACAGGAAGTGTTTGGCATCCCTTCCGCCGACCACCATCGATCGCAACCACTCCTGTTTCTGCCTGAACAGTTCTTTACTGCCAGCGAGCAGTCCTCCTCTTTATGGACTGGCGAGCGTAGGTTGATGTTCGCAGTATTACAAGACGCAGTCGCGTGTTGGTTTCGCTATCGACATGCGCGCACTGACTACGGTCGCGAAGTGTTTCGTGAAATTCGCGATTGGTTCTGGGACCCAGATCCAGAATGGCTGTTTGGCTTCGAGAGTATCTGTAGTCATCTTGATCTCAACGCTGAGTACTTCCGTCGCAAACTAATACGTTGGGATACGTTGAGCCCAGATTATAGAGAGCCCGAGTGCTGGGATTCACCGTACAAACTCACACGCCGGCGGAGTTAATTCTTCTCATCCCACAGGGCTGCTCTCTTGAGCAGGAGAAGTGCCTGTGGTAGGTCATTCGCGCGACTCAATCAATGTGGAACGATGGAGAAGCCTCAATGTAAGGCTTCTCCGATCGTGAAGGAACATTGCGCTGTGGCGCATGGGGTGAGGGTGCGCGAGTGTTGACGCTAGCACGTTTCAGTGCGCGATTAATCACACGGTTTCTCTACGAGACTGGCAGGATGGGAATCTTTCTTGCGTCAGTCTTGTGGCAATTGTGCGTTCCGCCATTACAGTTGGCGCAACTTATACGGCGTATTGATTTCATCGGCGCCCGTTCGCTGCTCCTGATCATTTTCACTGGAGCATTTACGGGTATGGTCGTGGCCTTTCAAGGCTATACTGCTCTCCGTCGTTTTGGCGGTGAAGCCTTTCTTGGTCCGGGCGTAGGCCTCAGTTTGATTCGCGAGCTAGGACCAGTCTTATCTGCTTTGATGATTACTGGTCGCGCGGGATCGGCCCTTACTGCCGAACTTGGCATTATGCGTATTTCTGAACAAATTGACGCACTCGAGGTGATGGCACTGAATCCGATCAAATATCTTGTCACCCCGATCCTCTTAGCTGCGCTGATTACCTTTCCTCTTCTCAACGCGGTCTTCGTTGTCGTCGGCATCTATGGTGGGTACCTCGTTGGAGTGCAGCTACTCGGCGTCAGTGCAGGTTCCTATTTCACGCAAATGGCCAGCGTCGTGACACTCGACGATATTTGGGGAGGTCTGTACAAATCGCTTTCCTTCGGTGTCATCGTTGCGTGGGTATGCTGCTTTAAGGGCTTTTACGCTGCTCGTGGCGCTGAAGGCGTTAGCCATGCGACTACGCAAGCCGTCGTGATGTGTTCAGTCCTCATCCTCGTGTGGGATTATTTCCTCACATCAGTTCTGTAGCGCTGTTATGATTCGTATCGTCAACCTGCATAAAGCCTTTGGTCCGCAGCGAGTCCTGGCAGGAGTCAACCTAGAGATTCCTACCGGTGCGCTCTACGCCGTCATCGGTCGTAGCGGTGCTGGAAAAAGTTGTCTCCTCAAATTACTCATCGGCCTCATGCACCCTGATGAGGGTGAAGTGTGGGTCGACGATACGGAGCTGACCCACCTCCGCGGGCGGGCGCTTAACCAGGTACGCACGCGCTTCGGTATGCTCTTTCAAGGAGGAGCACTCTTTGATTCACTTTCTGTGTACGACAATGTCGCATTCCCCTTACGGGAAAAAACTCGTTTGCGAGAAACCGACATCAGCCGAAAAGTACGTGAACGACTCGCTCAGGTGGGTCTGGCAGGAATCGAAGAGAAGTTTCCGGCTGAACTCTCCGGTGGAATGCGCAAACGCGTGGCAATGGCCCGTGCACTGGTCTCAGAGCCTGAGATTTTGCTTTTTGACGAACCCACGACAGGACTCGATCCGATTCGGGTGAATGCCATCCATCAACTGATTCACGACCTCCATAGCATGCTGCATTTCACTGCTGTCATTGTCAGTCACGAAATTCCAGAGATCTTTTCCTTAGCAACACAGGTCGCTATGTTGCACGAAGGGGCCATTGTGGCGACAGGCACGCCAGCAGCAATTCAAGCATCTCCTGATCCGATAGTACAACAATTCATTCATGGTCGTACCGAAGGTCCGATTGAAGTCAACTAACGTAACACCTATGAAGACATTCGATTCAGAACTCCTCGTTGGCGTACTTTTACTCTGCGGCATCGCCGTCCTCGGATATATTTCGTTCCACCTTGGTCAGGTGAGTTTCGGTGCGGCTGAAGGGTATACGATACAAGCCGAATTCACCAACGCTGGAGGGTTACAAGACGGTGCCGCAGTGGAGCTGGCAGGCGTACAGATCGGCCGGGTTACGAAAGTCCAACTTAATGAAGATTATCATGCGCATGTCAGAATCCATCTGCAATCGACAGTCGTACTAAAGGAAGACGCCAAGGCCGCAATCAAATCGGCTGGGCTTATCGGTGAGCGTTATATTGACATTCTCCCCGGAACCGCGGCAAACCAGATTGCACCAGACGGGTATATACGCCACACTGAGTCCCCAGTTGACATACAGGAAGTTATTCAAAAGTTCATCTTCGGCGACGTCGAAGCCAAGCCTTCGTCTAACGACATCCAATAGTAAAGCGAATCGTGAGAGTAAAGAGAGTCGACGATGGGCCGATAACAAAAAAGAGGGAGGAGTCTTACAGTGATGGCACGAATACTACTCGCGGCGCTCCTAAGTGTTAGTACCTTCAGTGGAGCCGTGATCCCCAATGAGACATATGCACAAGCGAAAATGACAACCGAGGATGCCGCCTCTGCACGTCCGAAACTTGGTGCTGAAGAACCACCCACGCCCCCGACTCCAGATCCCTTGGAGTGGTTTAACCAGCCGGTGTTCGAGTTTAACTTGAAACTCGACGAATATGCCTTGCGGCCAGTGGCCACAGCGTATGACACAGTCATGCCGGATGCTGCTCAACGTGGCGTGCAACGCTTCTTCAAAAATCTGGGAATCGTGGAGCGCTTTGCCAACAACCTTTTCCAAGGCAAAGTCCCACAAGCAGGGCAAGAAGTCGGGCGATTTGTTATCAATACCACCATTGGTGGTGTTGGATTTCTTGATGTTGCGGACGAGTGGTTAGGGTGGAAAGAACATCCTGAAGATTTCGGCCAGACGCTGGCAGTGTATGGTGTCGGTTCAGGCCCCTACGTGATGTTGCCGTTTTTTGGTCCGTCCACAGTGCGAGACGCCGTCGGCCTGGTTGCTGATGGTGCCATGAACCCGATGGCGTATTTCCTATCAACCGTGGAACTCATTGCCGTGCGTGGCGGTTTGGCTATTGGCAGTGCTGTCAACTATCGGTCGATGAATCTCGAACTGTTCGAAGATGTGAATCGCTATACCGTTGACTTGTACGGAGCAGTTCAGGATGGATATTTACAGAGGCGCGAAAAACAAATTGCCGAGTAACGCAGGAGTGAAGCTCCGTCAGAAGCAAGGAGGAGGGAACATGAGAAGTCGCCGTACTATCTTCTTCTTTGGCATTGTCAGTGCGGTTTTCGCCACACTGACGACGAAGGTCTGGGCAGTCGCTGACTCACCAACCGAAACGGTCCGCACGACGATTCAGCAGGCGCGGGCGGTTCTCGAAGACCCGAGTTATCAAGGACAGGAACACAAACGACAACGTCTGGAAAAAGTCAGAGAAGTAGTATTGCCGCAGTTTGATTCACAAGAAGTGGCAAAGCGCACGTTGAGTACCTATTGGAAGAGTCTATCCGAGCAACAACGTCAAGAGTTTATCCAACTGTTTATTTCTCTGGTCGAAAGGACATATGCCCACAATCTGGATCGCTACAGTAAAAATGTTCAGTTTTTCTACGACCAGGAACGGGTAGAGGAGAATTTTTCTGAAGTCGATACGCGCGTGCTGGATCCGGCGCAGAATCGTACGTTCTCGATCGGCTACCGCTTACGGAATGTCAATGGCAAGTGGCTCGTCTATGATGTGGTCATCGAAAACGTAAGTATGGTGCAAAACTACCGGAACCAATTTAATCGGATTCTCGCCAAGTCGTCGTACGAAGACCTCATCAAGGCACTGCAGAACAAAATCTACGAGTTGGAAAACTCGCCCACACCAGATAAGAAGAGTTGATTCTTCGTAAAGGCTGAACGATTTTTTTGGAGCGATGCCGTGCCTAAAAGCAAGATCGTTTGCACGATTGGTCCGGCTTCGCAATCTGAAGAGCAGCTCCGCCAACTCATTCAGGCAGGCGCGAATGTCGTCCGCCTGAACTTTTCGCATGGGACACAAGAGGAACACGCCCACATCATTGCCCGGGTCCGCCGTATTGCCGGGCAACTTGATGTTCCTGTCGCCATATTGCAGGATCTTGCCGGTCCAAAAGTGCGGATCGGCACCTTCACAAACGGGAGTATTACACTCACGGCTGGGTCGTCATTTACTTTAACCACCCGGCTTGTTGCTGGCACAGA
Source organism: Deltaproteobacteria bacterium (assembly GCA_016874775.1). NCBI lineage: Bacteria > Pseudomonadati > Myxococcota > Myxococcia > Deltaproteobacteria bacterium. Next base: position 3,681 of record VGTJ01000103.1, on the reverse strand, counting down.
ACACCTCGTATCGATTTCCTACGCGCAACTCCCACAAGAAGTGAGGTCAGGCGATACCTTGCTTCTGGCTGACGGCGCGGTCATCCTTGAAGTACGGCAGGTCACGACCGAAGACATTCATTGCCACGTTGTCGTTGGTGGGACCCTCAGTGCCCATAAAGGAGTCAATTGTCCCTCAGGCCTCTTCAAATTGCCGATTTTGAATGCAAAGGATTTGGCCGATCTCCAGTTCGGTATTGACCAGCAACTTGATTATATCGGCTTATCGTTTGTCCGGACAGCAGAAGACATCGACATCGCAAAGTCGGCGATCGCCCAACGAGGCGGTAGCATTCCTCTCATCGCCAAAATCGAGACCCAAGCCGCACTCAGCCATATAGACGATATCATTGCGGCAGCCGACGGAGTCATGGTTGCCCGCGGCGACTTAGGCATTGAAACGCCATTTGCACGGGTTCCGCTCGTACAAAAGCAACTCATCGCCAAAGCCAATCAACAAGCAAAACCAGTGATCACCGCGACACAGATGTTGTGGTCGATGGTCAATGCCCCTCGACCGACACGCGCTGAGGCCGCAGATGTGGCGAATGCTGTCCTCGACGGTACCGATGCGTTGATGTTGTCGGAAGAAACCGCAGTCGGGCGCTATGCGGTTCAAGCCGTACAGGCAATGGCCGCTATTGCACGCGAAGCCGAACACTCAGCATCACCGCTGCTCACCAGCCAGGACCATGAGCAAGAAGGTGTCCCTGCAGAAGCAGAACTCATGGCTCGGGCGGCATGTCAAATAGCCGCGGCGCGCAAGTTGGAAGCTATCGTCACTGTGACGTTAGAAGGCACCAGTGCCAGATTAGTCGCCAAATACCGCCCATCCCAACCAATTTTCGCAGCAACACCACGGGTCGAGACATACCGGCGACTCTCCCTCATTCGTGGGGTCACTCCCCTCCTTCTCCCCCCAGATATAACTACACGTGAGGAAATGATAGCGACAGCGAAAGAGCGCACACGCGATGTCAATAGTCTAGCTCGAACCGTGATCGTCTTCTCAAGCGTATCAGCTGAGCACAATATGTTATTTACCGACCAGGTCTGATGGTGGATGATACGGAAGCGAATCGCTCTGTCAACGAGGGAGCAGGCAACTGCAGTGGAATTGTGATAGAGAACGTAGATCCCTGACCAACGACACTTTGGACGGTAACGGTTCCGTGGAGCAAGTCCAGTAACCGTTGCACGATGTAGAGTCCAAGCCCGACACCACCATACTGTCGGGTATCCGAACTGTCTCCCTGGCGGAACATGTCGAAGATCACCGGCATCGTCTCCGGTGCAATGCCGACACCTGTATCGTGTACGCTGATCTTGATCGCATCATCACAATGAGCAGCCTGAAGCGTCACCGTCCCCGTCGGTGTAAACTTGATCGCATTCCCCAGGAGATTCTTAATAATCACTTTGAGTTTGACTCGATCCGTATAGAGAATCGGTAACTGTGGCTCGACACGCCAGCGAAAGGCAAGCCCTTCCTTGCGCCCCTCTCGCTCGGTCTCCTGTTGGAGTTCTTCGATCAGCTCCTCGACATCAACGGCACCAGGTTCTACCACCATGCGACCTGCCTCCATGCGGCTCACGTCGAGGGTAGCCGTGATGAGATTCAACAGCTCTCGTGCACTATGTCCCACACTGTACAAAGACTTCCGCTGATCCTCGGTCAAGGGTCCAAGATCTCCTTCGATTAGGAGATCCGTGTAGCCCATGATGATATTGAGTGGGGTACGGAGCTCATGCGACATGGTGGCAAGAAAATCGTTTTTGAGACTATTAGCATGCGCCAACTCCTCGACAAGGTTCGCGTTGGCCAGCGCTAACGACGCAATCTGGGAAACCCCTTGAGCAATACGGTAACGCAAAGGCCCTAGCGGGTCCCGCGTGGTGTACCCACAGAGATGGAGACCCAAAAGCTCCTGCCCACGTCGTAACTGGAGACCGAGAATACTCCCTGGGGCAAAAGGGGAAAGCCAGGTGTCAGACATCTGCAGCTGTCCCATCAATGTCCGGAGTTCCACGACATGGTCACCAGTGAGCCCTGCAATCAGTGGCTCAATAGTCTCTTGGCGTACACGTAAAAGTCTCAGGATCTCTTCTTGCTCTGGGGTATATCCCCAACTGGCAGCCAGTGAGTATTCTGCCTTCTGTGGCTGCCACAAAAATGTACAGCAGTAGTGTCCCTGCAAAACCTCAGCCGTGAGATTGCAGAGTCGTTCAAGCATACGCGGAGTATCAAGAACAGCAATGAGGTCCTGGCTAATGCGCGCTAACGCGGCAGTTAACTCGGCTTCTTCACGTTCAGCTTTTTCGGCGCGCCGCTTTTCATCGCGTAACTGTCTGGCACGGAGTGCTTGCGTAACAGCAGGTCCCAAGCGACTCAGACGATCTTTCAGCAAATAGTCTGCTGCCCCTTGCTTCATACAGTCGACTGCTACTTCTTCGCTGATACTGCCAGAAACGATGATAAATGGGACATCAAGGGCTCGCGTACGAACGACATCCAACGCTCGAAGCGCATCGAACTGCGGGAGAGAATAGTCCGCTAAAATCAGATCGAAGTTATGCTCTTGTAAGCGCGCGAGATACTCAGCCTCGGTCTGCACCCAATCCCACTCTAGTGTATACCCCTCACGACGGAGTTCACGCAGCATCAAGGCCGCGTCATCTTCGTGATCTTCGAGGATCAACACATGCAGTGAAGACACTAGGCGTTCCTTACAGCAACCAACGGTGTTGGCAGATTAGTGTCCCGACTGCTGGTTGAGTCCGAGCCAGTACGAGCCAAGTTGCTTGACGGCTTCTATGAATTGCTCGAAGTCCACCGGCTTGACGATATAACTGTTCACGCCGAGCTGATAGCTCTCGACGAGGTCACGCTCTTCGCGTGATGATGTGAGCATCACGACAGGAATCGTCCGAATGTCTTCTTCTTTCTTGATGCGATCAAGCACTTCAAGTCCATCCATCTTGGGTAGCTTGAGATCCAAGAGGATGACTTTGGGCCGGTTTTGCCGATTGCGGCCCGCATATTCACCAGTACAAAAAAGGAAGTCGATCGCTTGCGCACCATCGATGACGTGCTGGATCGTAATCGCCTGGGCGCTGGTACTGGTCTTCACTTTCTTCAACGCACGCAGCGCGAGATCTGCATCGTCGGGATTATCTTCGACCAATAGAACTGAGATTTCTCCTTGGACCGCCATGATAGATGCCTCCTCAAACGCGGAAAAATTTTCACTACTGCCGCATATTCTCTAGCGTGCCGTTCTCGTTGAACTTGCTATGAGAAGCGGCACCATTCGTCATATTGCCGTTGACAACTACCTCGTTCTGGCCGGCGGCAGATTGCGATGTGTCGTTCTGGGTAGCCATATCCTTTTGCTCTGCAGCGTGAGCATCCTCAACAGTAAAGTAGAATGATGCGCCTTTTTCGATCTCAGCGTTTGCCCACAATCGTCCATTGTGTCGCGTGATGACGCGCTGGACGATCGCCAGCCCTACCCTGGCCTGATGAACGAAGAGGAAACACGAGAGGCAGGAAGGAGGAAAGAGCGACACCCGATTTGTTCCGCGGGAGCAAGCAAAGAAGGTCTTGTGAGCGAGCAGCGATGGAGCTAAGAGCGACATAGG